>DAOUMU010000380.1:0-7642 GCA_034409055.1 Anaerolineae bacterium | reverse complement strand
GGGTTGGTTGGGGCTGTATTGTCAACAATCTGGTCAAGATTGCTGAAGCCATACTCAAGCCGCGCCGCCGGAAACGACGCACGGCGGTGGCAGTGGCTTGAACAGGGTTTCCTGACAGAAACTAGCTACCCTTTTAACCAATATGGCCCCTGGTTGGCTGCATCGCCGGCCAGTCCAGCGGCCCCCCTGGTTCCTGCTGGTGGCGGCCGTCGGGGTCGCGGCGGCCTCGCTGCTGCCGCTGGGCTACCTGGTCATACGGACCGCCGGGGCCGGGGGTAGCCAGGTCTGGTACATTTTGAGGCAGCCGCGTACACTGGAACTTTTTTGGGCCAGTGTGGGCCTGGCCCTGTCGGTCACGCTGGCTTCGATCCTGGTCGGGGTCCTGTTGGCCTGGCTGACCGTGCGTACCGATTTACCGGGTCGCCGGTTCTGGGCGGTGGCCACGGCCCTGCCACTAACGTTGCCCTCTTACGTGGGCGCTTTTACCCTGATTGCTGCCCTGGGACCGCGCGGGCTGTTGCAAACCTGGCTGGAACCGCTGGGTATTGAGCGACTGCCTTCGATTTACGGTTTTCCAGGGGCGTTATTGGCCCTGACCCTCTTTACTTACCCTTACGTGTTGCTCAGTGTTCGCGCCGGCCTGCGCGGTTTGGACCCTTGCCTGGAAGAGGCCGCCCGGAGCATGGGCCGTAATCGCTACCGGGTTTTTTGGGAGATCACCTTGCCTCATCTACGGCCGGCCATTTATGCCGGAGGGTTGCTGGTTGCCCTTTATACCCTGAGTGATTTTGGGGCGGTGTCGCTGTTACGCTTCGATTCCTTTACCCGGGCCATTTATTTGCAATACAGCGCTTCTTTTGACCGCAGTGTGGCGGCGGTCCTGGCTCTGCTCTTGGTGGTTTTTACTTTGCTGATCTTGCTCATCGAGACTCGCACCCGGGGTCGGGCACGTTACTACCGCAGCAGTTCCGGCACTATGCGCTGCCCCCCCCTGGTCAAATTGGGGCGATGGCGCGGGCCGGTGCTGGTCTTTTGTGCCCTGATTACCACGGTAGGATTGGTGCTGCCGCTGGCGGTCATTGGCTTCTGGCTCGTCCGGGGCATGGTAAGCGGCGAGGAATTGAATCTGGGGTGGGACATCTTGTTTAATTCTGTCTCGGCTGCCGGCCTGGCCGCCCTGGCGGCGGCGTTGGCGACTATGCCCGTGGCCGTGCTGAGCGTGCGTTTTCCGGGGCGGACCAGTTATTGGTTGGAACGGAGCACTTACGTCGGTTATGCTTTGCCCGGTATCGTGATCGCGCTTGCCCTGGTTTTCTTTGGAGCCAATTACGCCACCTTTCTTTACCAAACCCTGGCCATGCTTGTTTTTGCCTATGTGGTTCGTTTTCTGCCTCAAACGGTCGGCAGTACCCGGGCTTCGTTATTGCAAATCAGCCCCCGCCTGGAAGAAGCAGCCCGTAACCTGGGCCGCACCCCCGGCCAGGTGCTGATCTCCATTACCGGGCCGTTACTCAAACCCGGTCTCCTGACCGGCCTGGCCCTGGTTTTCCTGACCGGTATGAAAGAGCTGCCGGCCACCCTCCTGCTCGGTCCTACCGGCTTTCATACGTTGGCCACGCGCATCTGGGCAGCCACCGAGGAAGCCTTTTTCGCCCGGGCGGCGGTCCCGGCCCTGCTGCTGGTGCTGGTTTCGGCTGTTTCCCTCTGGATTATCCTGGCCCAGGAAGAGGGGGGGCAGTGATTAGTGGTCAGTGGTCAGTGATCAGTGATCAGTGAGGAGCAAACCGGTGAGTAAGATCGCTATTCGCTGCCGAAACCTTTCAAAAAAGTTTGGCCAGGTCCGCGCTGTAGAGGGGGTGGACCTGACGTTACGTGCGGGTCAATTTTTGGCCTTGTTGGGGCCAAGTGGGTGTGGCAAAACGACGATGCTGCGTCTCATGGCCGGCTTTGAGCCAGCCGATAGCGGTGAAATAGAGATCAGTGGCCAACGAGTCAATGGGCCTGGTTTACACGTTCCTCCAGAACAACGCCGGGTGGGCATGGTCTTCCAAGAATACGCTCTCTTTCCCCACATGAACGTAACTGACAACGTGGCTTACGGCCTGCCCAAAGGAGTTGCTAAAGACCAACGCGTGCATGAAACATTGGCCCTGGTCGGTCTGGCCGAGGTCAAGCAGCGAATGCCTTACGAGTTATCGGGCGGGCAGCAGCAGCGCGTGGCCCTGGCCCGGGCCCTGGCTCCTGAGCCTGATCTGATTTTGCTGGATGAACCTTTCTCTAACCTGGACGCCGGACTACGGCGGCAGGTGCGGACCGAAGTGCGCCAGATTCTGCGCCGGGCCCAAGCCACGGTTATCTTTGTGACGCACGATCAAGAGGAGGCCCTGAGCCTGGCCGACGAGGTGGCGGTGATGATCGATGGTCGCCTTGAGCAAACGGCCCCCCCTCAAAAATTGTACCGCCACCCCCTCAGCCGTCAGGTGGCCACCTTTCTGGGTGAGGCTAATTTCCTGCCCGGTCAGGCCAGTTATGGCCAGGTAACGTGTGAACTGGGGCAACTGGCTACATCTTGCCTCCACACCGGACCGGTTGAAGTGATGCTACGCCCGGAAGATATTCAGCTTATCCCCAACGACACTGCTCTCGCCGAGATCATTGAGCGCACCTATTTTGGGCACGACCAGTTAATCCAGATACAATTGGCTTCTGGGACCCGCCTGCAAAGCCGGTTGCTGGGCTCGGCCGGTGAGTTTTATCCGGGACAGCGGGTGGAGCTGAAGGTAGGAGATGGGGTGGTGGTCTATCCGGCCGGACAGACTAAGCGTGGTTGAACCGAAGTTTGACATCTACCTCTAACCAGATTACACTCGTTTCCGTTGCAAAACGTAGCCAGGGCATCCCTATGCCCGCCGTAGACGCATGAGGATCCGTCTACTACAAGGTTTGGCCACAAGAACTACACTAACCTCATCGGGCTGGTCAGAGAAAAAATGACCCAGATTGTAATGCCGGTTCCTCAAACCGAAAAGGTTGACCGCTTGCAAGTCAGCGTTCACATCCAGGCTGGAGTAGGGTGCGTTTCAGTTTGGGGCAAGATTGAGTTAAATTCGCCCTAAAAGTGAAACGCACCCAGGTGAAACATGGGGATTGTCAGCCAGGGCAGCGGTGTGGTAAAATGGAAAAGACCCCATTCATTTCATTCACCACAAGGAGGGAAAAATGGATCCAATTCTAACTTCCATACATGATAATCCTGGGCAAATATGCCCTGGACAAAGGGGCTGAACTGGCCCAGGAAGTTGGCCCCAAGGCGCTCGATACGGCCAGGGAGATGTTCATAGCCACCCTGGATTATCTGCTGAATGTCCCTAACGGCCTTGCTTCGGCCGCTTCCTGGCTCATTTGCTCAAACCAGGTTGGTTGATTGTCCTTGAGTTGGATGATGAATAAGCCTCCAGCTTGATGGCTCTGTTGGGTGGTGGTCGGATTAAAATGCAACCACTTGATCCGGTTCTTGATGAACCGGTAAATACTGGAGGCATAGGAGCGCCCTGACATAATCGCCAGTATCACGCTACCCAACACAAAAGCTAACTCGTGCCGTTTGCCTCGGTTGTCCCGAGGGTCAACCAACTGTTTGAGTTTAGTCATAAACGAAGTTAACCTTTTGCCTGAGACTTCGACGGGAACACTACACATCATTACCATCGGCTTCTCCTTAATTCGGTTAACTTCAAAGTTTACCACATTTTCTGAGATTTTTTCCTTCCATTTTTATGAGAAAGCCGTGGGGGCTGGGTAGGGGTGAGGCAACTCAGAGAGCAGGTTGTTTGCTCCGAGACTCTCAATCGGAGTTGCCTCGCCCCTACTTTTTGAGAAAACTCGTAGAGATGCCATGAGAATTTTGCTGATTGCGCCCTATTACACCGGCTCACACGCGTTATGGGCAAATGGCTATGCTCAATATAGTCAACACCATATCGACATTCTGAGCTTGCCGGGACGTTTTTGGAAATGGCGTATGCATGGCGGTGCGGTCACCCTGGCCCGTAAATTTCTGGCCTCAGACTTGACCCCTGACCTCATCCTGGTGACAGATATGCTTGATTTGACCACATTTTTAGCTTTAACCCGCCAGAGAGTGGCCGATATACCAACGGCGATCTATTTTCACGAAAACCAGTTGACCTATCCCTGGTCACCCACTGACCGTGATGTCGCTCAAAAACGGGACAAACACTACGGTTTTATTAATTACATCTCTGCCCTGGCGGCCGATGTCGTCCTGTTTAACTCGCGCTATCATCAAGACAGTTTTTTAGCTGCATTGCCTGAATTGTTAAAACATTTTCCCGATTACAATGAACTCAATACCGTCGAACAAATTCGGGAGAAGAGCCAGGTATTACCCTTGGGCTTAGATTTGCAACGTTTCGACAAATTTAGGCCCATCCAAGCAGATGAAGAGGTTAGTGCTGTGTCTCGTCCCCTGATTCTATGGGGGCACCGCTGGGAGTACGATAAAGGCCCTGAAGATTTCTTCAAGGCTTTAACGATTTTGTCTGAACGGGGTTTGGATTTCGAACTGGTTGTACTTGGGGAGAATTTCAGCCAAAAGCCGGAAGTTTTCCTGGCAGCGGAAAAAACTTTAGCCAGGCATATCGTTCAATTTGGTTATGTAGAATCTTTTGCCGATTACGCCAAATGGGTCTGGCGGGCTGATATTTTACCTGTCACCTCAAATCAAGATTTTTTTGGCACAAGCGTTGTCGAGGCCCTTTATTGTGATTGTTTTCCCCTCCTGCCGAAGCGTCTGGCCTATCCTTATATCATTCCGGTTGAATATCATGCCCGCTGTTTTTATGAAGATTTTGATGATTTGGTTGTTCGTTTAAGTGAGGCCATTACGAACATTGAACAAACTCGCCGGTTTAGCCTGCGCTCTGTTGTCGCTCAATATGATTGGCAAGAACAGAGTAAATTGTATGACAAGTTATTCCTTAACATCTCTGCTTAGCCTGTTTGCTCAAAATCCGGCCTTGGCCGGTCCGGCTGGCCGAGGCTCACTGCCCCGGCCGGGTAAAGGGGGATCGGGGGTGGTCATCAGCCGCCGCCAGACAAAGGAGACCAGCCAGGCCATAATGATGGCCCCAAATAGGCCCGGGGCTGCAGGGCCTAACCGGTGCAGCAGCGCCCCGCCGAGGGAAGGCGCAATGACCCGGGTTGAACTTTCGAGGGAGGCCGAAAGACCGAGGGTGCCGCCCACTTCTTCTGGGGAGACCGATTTACTCAGGGCGCTTTTCAAGACGGTGTTGAGCGTGCCGCCGGCCAGGGCCAGGGGAGCCAACACAATCAGCAGCAAGGCCAGGTTGGGGGCAAAGGCCCAGGCCAGTAATGAGGGGACCATCAGGATAACCGCGGCCAGGATGAGCTGGTTTTCGCTGTAGCGAGCGGTTAACCAGCGAATGGCTACCCCCTGCACCAGGACCACCAACAGGCCCACATAAACCAACACGTAGCTGGTCAGTTGCTCGTTAAGCCCCAACCGGTACTCGGCATACAGGGGAAATATCGTTTCCAACATGGCAAAGGCCAGGCCGAAGAAAAAGCGAGTGTGCAGCAAGGGGCCCACCCGGGGTCGTCCCAGTGATTGGCGCAGGGCCTGGAGATTGAAGCGGGGCCGGGGGTGTTTGGCCAGTTCAGCCCGCCTGGCTGCGGTCAGGGATTCGGGCAGCCAGATAAAAACAGCGATCAGGTTGAGAGCGGACAACCCGGCTGCCGCGAAAGCCGGCACGGCATAGCCCCACATACTCAAGGTGCCGCCTATGGCCGGGCCAAGGATGAATCCCAGCCCAAAAGCAGCCCCAACCAGGCCCATTCCCCTGGCCCGATTGGTTTCGTCGGTCACATCGGCGATGTAGGCATGGGCCACGGAAATATTGCCCCCGGTCAGCCCGTCCAGGATGCGGCTGGCAAAGAGCAGCCCCAGGATCACATTATTCTCAACCGCCACCATATCCTGACCGGATAAGCCGGCCGGTATTAACCTGGTGAGCCAGATACCGAGCGGTACGGCCAGCCCCAGTAACAGAAAACCAAGAAAGGTCCCGAAAATACTGGTCAACAGGACCGGCCGCCGCCCGTAGCGATCGGATAGCCGGCCCAATATCGGGCTGCCCACCAATTGAGCCGCAGCATACGAGGCGATCAACAAGCCGGCTACGGTCGGACTGGCCCCAAATTCACCCGCATAATAGGGTACCAGGGGTAAGATCAGGCTAAAGCCTAACAGATCGATAAAAACGATCAGGAAGATCGTCGTGAGGCGACTTTTTTGCAATGGAAACTCCACCCTCATCCCTGGCTACATGAATCGCTGAAACATAAACTCCTTGGCCTCGTCCAGGCCGGGCAGCCGGCGGGATTGGTTGAGTTTGAACTGCAGTTCCTCGGCCACGGGCTGGAGCAAGTCCTGGAGTAGGGCCGAACGAACGTTGACTTGCCTGGGCCTGAGGCCAGCTTGGGCCATCAACTGGACCACGTACATAGGCACCAGGCCCCACATCGCTTCCAGCGAGGGTTCGGGAGACAGCATCTCGGTGCCCAGGATAAAGCTGCTTTGAGCCTCCACCACCAGCAACACGTAGGGATAATAGGGCCGTTCCTCTTTTTGTTCCTGGATGGCGGCCGGCATGAGGAAAAAGTCGATTTCCAGGATATGCCCGCTGGGGGGCGCCTGTTTGAGCTGGGCCAGGGCCTGGACGTCCATCTGGAGCGAGATGGGGGCCGGTTCGGGTGGGGGCACGGTCATCAACTGGTCGCTCCAGGTCAGCGAGCCGGCCTCTGCCTGGGCCACCCGCACCAGGTAAGTCTCGTCGTCAGGCGGTTCCAGCAGGGCCGGATCGTCTTCGAACCGCAAGGCCACGTCCAGGGTTTGGGTCAGAACGTGGGTCAGAAAGCGGGCTTCGGCCGCTTCCAGGTACCAGGGCACGTAGCCGGGCCGGTAGCTGCGGAACATGGGCCAGGCCTGCCGGCCCCGGAACTTGAGCCCCAACTTCTTGATCAGTTTCCGGTCTTTTTGGCTTAGCTCGTTCCGATCTTCGAACGAAGCCTGCATTTGAGGGATTTCGAAAAACTGTTCCGGGGAGATGTGCGGGCCGGCCTCTTGCATGCTCCAGAAGCCGTGCAGCCCCTTGGCCCCCAGGTAAACGGCCACGGCGTAATGCTCTCCCAACGTGCCCATCACGCTGGCAAAGCCCAGTTCTTTCGTTTCGGGGTTTTGCACCCCAAACAGGTCCGTCTCCTCCATCCATTCCCACGGCGCAGCCTGCTTGATTTGAACGGCAATGTCGTACAGTTGGCGCCACTCCTTCAGAGAGGGGGTGTTTTTGGTCATAGTTCGTTCCTTTCTGTAAAGTCATAGAACCAGAATCGACAATGAAAAAGTAACTTCCGGTGAGGCAACCTCATAGAGCATCCAACACGTAAAACGTAAAACGTGAAGCGTAATGACTTAGGCAGTTCCGAAAAAATAATTGTCCCAACTCCGTGAAACGTGAAGCGTGAAACGTGATGTGTTTACGCCATAAACCCTCACGTTTCACGTTTTACGCTTCACGCCGCCGAAAGTTTTGGGATTATT
>DAOUMU010000379.1:0-4510 GCA_034409055.1 Anaerolineae bacterium | reverse complement strand
AATCATCCCAAAACTTTCGGCGGCGTGAAGCGTAAAACGTGAAACGTGAGGGTTTATGGCGTAAAAACATCACGTTTCACGCTTCACGTTTCACGGAGTTGGGACAATTATTTTTTCGGAACTGCCTCAGCAACCTAACATACACGGTTCCGGGCGCCCAGCCTAAACTGGTCATCACTTTCGACTACGCTGGCGAAAGTAACCGGGCTCCCATCCCCTCCCCACCGATGTACCCATCTCAAGGGCGGCAGCAAATCAGCGGTGGCGATTGGTAGCAACCGGCAAGTAGGTTTGAAAAATGAAGCATCTTCTTATTCTTCTAACGTTGGTGACTTTGTTGTTAGCCGCTTGTGGTGGCCCCCCAACACCTGACATAGAGGCCGCGGGGCAAGTTACTGTTGCCGCCACCCAAGCCGCGCAGCCAACCGAAATACCTGCCTCAAAGCCGACCAATACTCCCAGGCCAGTTCCCTCCACCGGCACGCCGGTTCCGCCGACGGCCAGGCCTGTACCAGCCATCCCGCCGACCGGCGAGACCAAGGCTGGCGGCTTAATTGACGACTTTGAAGGCGACGATTTCGATGACCGCTGGTGGTCCTATACCGGTGAAGGAACCGTATCCTTCGCCTGTATGCCGGACCAGCCGGGTCACGCCAGCGCGCAGGCTATGCAGTTGTCCTTCGAGGTCGGTCCGGATGGTTACGCGGGCTGCGGCCTGGACGTTGACTCTGGCCAGTGGCAGGACACCGAGGGCCTGAGCTTTTCCTGGCGGGCCGACCGGGCGGGCCTGATGGTGATCGTGACCCTGGATATGGCAGACCCGACGCAGACCAATCCGGAGGCCGAAGGCGTGACCCCGTTTGAAGTTGAATTGCAAATACCCGGCCAGGAGTGGACGCCGGCCAGGCTGGCATGGGACTACTTTGCCAAAGCAGAGTGGGTGGGCCAGGGCGGCGCTGACGTGCTGGACCCCACACAGGTGGTTGCGCTGCACTTTGAGGTGGCTGGAGAGCAGAGCGGTTCGGTCTGGTTTGACGATTTGCAACTGATGACGGACTTAGCAGCCACCTCCCAACCGGTCGAACCACATCCGGAGGGTCCGGCCGCTGATTGGACGCCGCCCCGCACTGCCGCCGATTGGCTGTCGAACCCGGTGCGGGGAGCGGTCATCGAAATTGGCTACGGCGGGCCAGATGAATACAACATCCCGCCCTATCCCTCCGTCGAGAGCCTGCGGCAACTGCGGAAACTCGGCGCGCGGGTGGTCGGGCTTGAATTCCAGTACGCCTGGACCATCGAGCCGCCCTATGAACCCGACGAGGCCCAGTTTGCCCTCGTGACAGGCGCGCTGGACAACGTGGCCGCTGCCGGCCTGTACGCGGTCGTCTCGGTCCGCAACGGGCCGGGCCGGAATGCGATGATGCCCGACGTGGCCGACCAGGAGGTGATTACGACCCTCTACGTGGACGAGGCGGCGCAGGCGGCCTACCGGGACATGCTGCGCGACGTGGTGACCCGGTTTGGAGATCGGCCGGAGATCATCGCCTGGGAACCCCTCGTCGAGCCAGTGCCTGACTTTTATCTGACCCACGAAGCAGACGCGCCGTATCCCCAGGCCGCGGCCCTCTGGAACGAACTCGCCCCGCAACTGATTGGCGCCATCCGCGAGGTGGACCTCGACCGGCCGATCCTGATCGAGCCGGTGAATTGGGGCGGGTTGGAGGGGTTCATCTTGCTGGACCGCTTCGACGACGATAACCTCATCTATTCCCTCCACACCTATGAACCGTTCCTCTACACGCATCAGGTCAACCCGCCTTACACGGCCTACCCCGGCACGTTCTACGGTGAGTACGTGGATCGGGCCACCCTGGAAGCGTGGCTCGCCCCAGTGGATGCCTTCCAAACGGAGCACAACGTGCCCATCGTGGTGGGCGAATGGGGCGGCGTTCGCTGGGTGCCGGGCATGGAGCAGTACATCGCCGACCAACTGTCGCTCTTCGAGGCGCGGGGTTGGAGCTGGCTCTGGTATGCCTGGGACGACGAGGAATGGGACGAACTTGGCTTTGAACTGCAAATGGGACCGGATCGTAGCTCTCCGGCCTACGATCCGCAGACACCGGCCTTCCGGCCCATTGTAGAGGCCTGGCAGGCTGCCCTCAGCGCCGCTGCCTTGCCAGGCGCCTCTCCCACCTCACCGCCTGTCCCCAGCCCTGCCCTGAGCGAAGTCGAAGGGGAAGCCGAGGAGCCCGAGACCGGCGAACCAGGTCCTGGATCCGCTGTAGTTGATAAGTGGAACCTGTGGGTCGGCGGCCCCCACCTGCGCGGCGCGAACATCTGGCAGGCTATCGTCATTCCCGAACTGGATGGGGCCGAATTCAAAGGTCCCGGTCCGGTCGGCCCGCCTTATAGCCAGGAGGATTTCAACCGCCTGGCGGCTATGGGCGCAAACTACGTCTCCATTTCAGGCCCCGGCCTGTTCACCGAAACCCCGCCCTACACCGTAGACCCCGGCGTTGAGGCTAATCTGGACAACCTGTTGGCCAAAATAGCCGAAGCAGACATGTTCGCCACGATCGGCTTCCGCACCGGCCCGGGCCGCAGTGAGTTCAGCCTTTGCTGCGGGGGAGACCCATATTATGAGGGGTATTTCAATGATTCGGTGTGGCAAGATCAGGCAGCCCAGGAGGCCTGGGTCGAGATGTGGCGCTACACGGCCGAACGCTATGGCCACAACCCCATCGTGGCCGGCTACAAGTTGATGGTCGAACCGAACGCCGCCGGGGTCCTGCTGGACATCTACGACCCGGCAGAGTTTTACACAGACTACGCGGGCACGTTGTACGACTGGAACCAATTCTACCCGCGCCTGGTGGCCGGTATCCGCGAAGTCGACCCTGACACCCCCATCCTGGTCGGCGGAATGGGCTGGAGCGGCGTAGAATGGTTACCTTATTTGCAACCGGCCGGCGACCCGCGAACGGTGTACGTGGTGCATCAATATGCCCCCCAAGACCTATACACACACCAGGAGCCAGATGGGGAGAACACCTATCCAGGTGTGTTTGATACGAACTGGGATGGCGAAGCTGATCAATTTGACCGGGCCTGGCTGGACAATCTGCTCTCGACGGTGGATACGTTTGCCGCTACACACGGGGTGCCGGTGGCGGCGGATGAATACGGGGTGGTACGCTGGGTACCTGACGCGGCCGAGTTCATGGAGGACGAGATGGACCTGTTCGAGCAGCGGGGCATGAACTACGCCCTGTGGGAGTGGCAAACCTCGTGGGCGCCGTTTGCGGAGGAAGTTCATGCTTTCGACTTCCGCTTAGGCCCTGACCCCGATAACCGCACCGAAGTCGCCTCGAGCGACCTGATGGATGTTATCATAGCGTACTGGGGACGCAACACCATCCGGCCCTCAAACCTGATGACGGCCGCGCCCGGGCCGGACACCTCGCCTGAGTCCACCGCCGGCGGCGATTGGTGGCAACCGGCGGTGGATACTACCTGGCAGTGGCAGTTGTTAGACCTGCCCATTGACCCGTCGTTTGAGGTGGACATGTACGACATCGAAATGTTTGACAACGACGCGAGCGTGGTGGACGCCCTGCACGCCCAGGGCCGCAAAGTCGTCTGTTACATCAGTGTGGGCAGTTGGGAGGACTGGCGACCCGACCAAGACCAGTTCCCGACCCCGGTCATCGGCAAAGATTACGGGGGCTGGCCCGGCGAGAAATGGCTGGATATCCGCCAGATTAACCTGCTGGCCCCAATCATGGGTGCCCGGCTGGACGAGTGTAAGGCCAAAGGCTTCGACGGCATCGAGCCGGACAACATTGACGGCTACACCAACGACACCGGCTTTCCGCTCACGTATGAAGATCAACTCAACTATAACATCTGGCTGGCCAACGAAGCTCACGCCCGCGGCCTGTCCATCGGCCTGAAAAACGATCCCGATCAGGTGGCCGACCTGCTGCCATACTTCGACTGGGCGCTGACCGAAGATTGTTTTGCCGAAGGTTGGTGCGAGCAGATGCTGCCCTTCGTGGCTGCCGGAAAACCCGTTTTCGCGGCCGAATACACCGACACCGGCATAACCACCGACCAATTCTGTCCCCAGGCGCAGGAGATGCAGGTCAGCGCCATCCTCAAGAACCGCGACCTCGACGCGTGGCGGGAAGCGTGCCCCTGACGGTGGACCGGGGCACTACGCCGGCCTACTACTGCTCGGCATAAATTCTTCAGTAGTTTTCGCTCTAGCCGGTTCCGTGAACCGGCGATTTTGGCCGCCAAAGACGCGGGTCAGTGCGAAGCCTCCCTGTGGGACGGACCCGCTTGGAGCAAAAAGTAGACAGTGCGAAGACCTGTGCAGCTTTGCTGACCTGTGCAGCTTTGCTGACCTGTGCAGCTTTGCTGACCTGTGCAGCTTTGCTGACCTGTGCAGCTTTGCTGACCTGTGCAGCTTTGCTGACCTGTGCAGCTTTGCTGACCTGTGCAGCTT
>DAOUMU010000378.1:0-9753 GCA_034409055.1 Anaerolineae bacterium | reverse complement strand
AATCATCCCAAAACTTTCGGTGGCGTGAAGCGTAAAACGTGAAACGTGAGGATTTATGGCGTAAAAACATCACGTTTCACGCTTCACGTTTCACGGAGTTGGGACAATTATTTTTTCGGAACTACCTTAACGATGTCGATTATCCCTTGCAGCGTGGAATCGTCCGAGGCCGGCAACGCAGGCAATAGCCCGGCCAGCCGCAGTACTCTCTCAGGTGGAACGTCAAGAGTGTGAGCGGCGGCAATACAAAAATCTGCGCTGGCTTTCCCCTCGTTCCAACGGTCCCCGTTGGAATGTAGTGGGAACGCTCCTGCGTTCCACCTCGGCATATCAGTCACCGGGACGCTGGAGCGTCCGGGCTGCATTCCAACGCAGAGCGTTGGAACGAGGGAACGTAAAGCGTAAACCCACAGGGCAGTGACGTAAAATCAAGCCATAGATAAGTCATTACGCTTCACGTTTTACGTTTTACGTTTTACGTGGTTGGATGCTCTATGAGGTTGTCACACCGGAAGTTACTTTTTCATTGTCAATTCTGGTTCTATAGAGCAGATTATGAATCCTCCAATGTTTCGTAGTAGGCATCCCCCAGGTCATTCGGGTTAAAGGCTTCCCTGACCTTATGCTGGTAGCGAAAGACGGCTGGCTGCGGCGCGGCCAAATGCATTCGATCCCGTTCCTCTTTGGGAGTCGTCCTGCCGTCGGCCCCTCGACATTGGGCATTCCACTTCTCCATGCCCACGCCCCAACCTCTTTCCAGGCCCAGCTCGGTGGCCGCATCAAATAGCTCAAGCGTTCCTTCAACCGATTCCCGGTCGTGCGGGTCAAAGCAAGTGAAGTTTTCCCACAGGACCGTGCCGCCCCCACCCTGACCACCGATCGGCCCCATCATACAATCGCCACCGGCTTCCACCACGGCTCCCCGCTTCTCCCATTCTTTTTTGAACTGGACCGCTTCTTCGGCGTGGGAGGTGCCGTAGTCCGCCGCGCCCAGCAGGCCGAAACAACCGTCGTATGACCCACCGAAAACGAGGTTCAGGTTTTTGTGGCCCAGCCTGATCAGGTAAAGCAGTGCCCAATCGTGGATATCAGGTTCATTCATAGCTTCTACCTCCCAGCCGCCGGTCCTGGCCAGGATTTTTTCAAAAGCCTTTTCCTGCCAGGCCATATCCCGGGGGGTCATGCCGACCAGAACGATCTGGAACTCGCGTTTGGATTCTTCGGTCACTTTTTGGATTTCCGGGTCCTCAAGAAGTTCTTCCAGGTCGCCCAGGGTTTTGGTAGGGTCGGTGAGGATTTTGACCATGGCGTACTTCAGGTCCCGGCCAAACATGTTGAACTGCCGGTGCGCCAGATAGCCGATACCGGCGTCCCAGATCGCATAAGCTGCATCGGCCCAGGCCTTCCACGAGGGGAAAGCCACGGTATAGGCCCTAAAATTATCCGGGAGCGACACCTTATAAGCGGGAATTGTCCCTTCTACGGGGAGTGTCTCCGGGCCGGGCCAGGCAAAAAGTTTGATGGCGCATTTGGTGAAAACGCCCAGCGCGCCTTTGGCCCCCAAAAATCCTCTGGCGACACCCTTCATACTGGGGCCGGGACCTTCGCCGCAGAACCAGCCGCAGCCAGACCCCAACGAACCGATTCTAAAGAGGTCGCCTGTGGGCATTACCCATTCTACGCCCAGCAAGTTTTCGTAATACCAGCCGCCAAACAGATTGCTTGGCCCGGAGCCAAAGTACGAAGTAGCGCTGGCCAGCGGGGAGCAGCTACAACCGGAACCGGGAATGTGCGTATTCAGGCCGACTTTCATGGCTTCAGCTTGCAGCGTGGCCCCAATGACGCCCGGCTCGACGACCGCAAACATATTCTTTTCGTCTATTTCTAGAATCCGATCCATCCGCCGCATATCCAACTGAATGGTATTGTCTTCCGAAGGGTAGCCCTGAGCGGACCAGAAGGTGCTTGAGGCCTTAAACTTTACTTTGTGTTTGTTGCACAATTTGACAATGGCCTGGACTTCCCCGGTGCTCCCCGGCAAAAGCACAGCCGCTCCTCTGGGGGTAAAAGTGTCAAAATAGGGGCCGAGATGAATGGCCGTATGAGCCAGGGAGTAGCGGTACGAGTCAAGCACCGCCGGATCATCCGATATATTTTTTGCGCCGACAATATCTTCCAGGGCCTTATACACGTTCTTTGGTAGGGTCATTTGCTTCCTCCGTTACATCGCTTGCTGCACCAGTTCAACAATGTCATACACTCTCATGGTATCTCCCAGGGTGCTAATAGCATCTTTGAAATTCCGTTCGCACCAGGGGCAGGCGCTAACCAGCGCTTCGGCTCCGCTTGCTTTGGCCTCCGCAATCCTCTCGGTGGCGGTCCACTTGGAGTATTCCGGATAGGCTTCACGAACGCCGCCGCCGGCCCCGCAGCACCAACTGTATTCCCGTATTCGTTCCATCTCCACCAATTCCACACCGGGGATGCTCTGGAGGATGTCTCTTGGCGGGTCATACACACCCCAGGCACCGTTATAGCGCGGCCTTTTCGGTTCATAAACAATGATCTGGCTTTTGATTTTCTTTTCCGCGCCGTTCCACGGGATGTATGGTTCTCCCTGCCTTCCCAGATGGCACGGGTCGTGATAGGTAACGGTCATGGGGATTTCAGAACGGAAAGTAAGCTTACCTTCTTTGATCAGGCGATCAATAAATTCTACCGTGTGGAATACCTCAACCTGAGCACCCACTTGGGGGTAAAGGCGTTTGAAGGCATGGTAGCCGTCGGCGCACGAAGTGACTACCGTTTTCACCCCGGCTTTGGCCCAGGCGATCATATTGGCCCGGGCAAAACGGGTAAATTCATCTCTGTAGCCCATTGAGTAGACCCTACCGGCGCAACACATCTCATGTTCCCCCATGATGCCCACGTCAACCCCCGCGTTTTTCAACAGCAGGACCGCAGCCCTGGCAGATTTTTGCGAGTCCGGGTCATAACTGGACCGGCATCCGGCATGAAAAAGCACCTCGGCCTTTTGTGAAGATAAACGGGGCACCTCCAAACCGTCTGCCCATTCCCCCCGCCTGGTTTTGGGTTGGTGCATAGTATTCTGTTCTCTGTTCAGGCTGTCTATGATAGCCCGGTGTTCAGCAAGCCCCTGGCCATTCTCAACCAGGTTGAATTTGAGTTCACGCACCATCTCCAGGGGCTCCAGGTTGTAGCGGCAGACTTTGCAACTTACATCGCACGACCCGCAGGTGAGGCAGGTATAGACGATGTTCCGAACTGTATCTGAATATTCGCTTTGTCCTTTGATAAGGGACCGGCCAACCGCATATCTGCCACGGGCGGAGTAACTGTTGAAATTATGGTAGGCAATGCTGGGGCAGTTCTTGGCAAACCGCCAGCTCTTCACCTGGTCAAACGGAATCCACTTGCAGTAGGAACACTGGCTGCACCGGTCCATTTCCGCGGCAAAATCTTCCAGAGCCATTTTACATTCTCCTCTGTAAATAGTCCCTGTAGGACAAACTTAAGTTTGTCCTACGGATATTTTCATCATTGGTGGTGTGTCAACACTCGTGATAACTCCTTTGCATCTGTTGTCAAAAGCAGAGTTTCCCGGGATTCATCACGTTATGGGGGTCGAATATTTCCTTGATTTTTTGGGTGACCATGGTGGTTCTGGCATCGGCGTTGTAGACCATCTCGGCCCATATGCCGTACGGCCGCGAGAAGAATGCGCCCTGCCTGAGCAGTTTGAAGCTGGCGTCACGGAACAAGGCTTGCGTCTTCAGCATCTCCGCCGGCCCCTCCCGCTTGAAGGGGAGCATGAATTCACAATGGCAGCCGACTCCCTGGTGCACCGGCTGGAGATAAACGCCAATGTCCGGGGCCGGATATCGATGTTCGTTGGCCGCCGAAACCATCGTGGCCACGAAGCCGGGCGTTTTATCCAGGGTGGTCAGGAAAAATATTTCCTGTGAGCCGCCCTTGTAGCGCAACTTCCAGTACGGTTCTGTTGAAGGTTTGAGGATAAGCGCCAGCAACTCGCCGCTCCGGCAGCCTGAAAGGGCCGGGACCATCTTCACACCAAATTGCTGGGCGATGTCTCGAATATCGTTTTCTTGAGCCTCAACCTTTTCTCTGGGCAAAATGTGTCCGCCGCTAATCCCCACGATAACCGCCCAGGGGGGGAGTGTATCTTTCAAGGATTCGACCTCGTCCGGTTCATTGGCCAGGATGCAGGCCAGACCGGTGTGATTCATGATAAAAAGCTCATCACCAAATCTGAACTTGAGGAGTCTGTACGTAAAATTAAGGAGGTCATCAAGCTGGTCTGCCGGAATGAAGAAAAGTTTCCGGTATTCCGCAAAAACTTCGCATTTTACCGAGGCCCATGTCACAATCCCCATGCTACCCTGGGCTGCCGAAACGAACTTGTAGAAATCCAGTTGTCCCGGCCCGGGCCCTACCAGGGGCACCAAACCTTGCTGCCAATCCTCTTCTTTTTCGCCGCGAAAAGTGCCGCCGCCACTATAGAACTTGTCCCCGTTGCCCCACACAATTTCCAGACTGCGTAGTGGTTCGAGCAGATTCCACTGGTACCTGGGCGACATCACCGGTTCTCGTTCCAGCAGACTGGCGACGACCGATTTATTGGCCCGAGGCAGAAGGGGCGTAATAATTCGCAGCCCTTCCTGTTGAAGTTTGGGTTGAAGCTGGGTGTAGGTGACCCCCGGCTCAATCAGCGCCAGCCGGTTCCTTCGATCTATTTTCAGGATGCGCCTCATGTCGCTCAAATCAACGATGACAGACTCGGAGGCCGTGGGCAGCGTATCACCCCGCAAATGTGGCTCGCCTGAACTGACCGGCACCAGGGGAGTCTGCGTCTGGTTGGCCCACAGCACGATCTGTTGCACCTCATCCACATTCTTTGGTTTGACCATGAAGCTGGGCGTCAACGGCGGAATGAGATGGTGATCCAGGGAAAATGGTTCCCCGATGTCAGGCTTAGCAAAAATACCTGCTTCGCCGACGATCTCCATCAACCCTGTTTTCTTTTCATTCATAGGTAGCTCCCGTACAGATTTAGCACTTCACCTCATGCTTTCGATGATAAGTTCGGCGGCATGCCTGGCCCCTATCGCCGGAGGCAGACCGCACTTCTCAAAACCCTTCTCGCTGGCGAAGGTCATCATCGCCTGTTCACTTTCTCCAGGGTTTATTCGATGTCCAAGGATCACCCTTTCTATGATGTCAGCGCAATACATATGACCCATTTCGCCTTCGAAGAGGGCTATAAATTTCTGCGAATTCGTGATGGTGTCATTCACCGCTTCATAATCCAGCCGGTCATCGCTGCCAAAATAAAGCCCCAGGGCGATCAAACTTCCGGTAATGCCCCCACATATCTCGCCAGTCCCCCCGACGCCAGGAAATGGGCTCAGGGCCTTAATGATCTCCATGCTGCCCAGACCAAATTCCTCCAGCAGGGCCAGCGCTGTGCCCTGGGCGCAATTTTTGAGAATAAAGTTATATTCTTCAGCCCGCCGCTGCACACGATCCAGGATTTGTTCCTTGTTGGCCAAAATCTCGTCCCGGTTCAGGGTCTTTTTAGGGATTCCCTCCGCAGCCAGCTTTTTAACTCTGGCCTCAAGGGCTGGCACATCCCACTCTCTTTCGGCCAATTCTTGCACTCTTGCCTTTAGGGCTTCATAGTCTGCCATGATGTAACTACCTCCTTAATTCTGCTTCAGAATTACTTCTTATCGTCTACTCCTTCGTTGCAGCATTTTCTAATGCACCAACCCGATTATTCTGCATCCAGCAGAATTCGCGCATCCAAAACGCTATATCCATTTTCATAGACAAGGTCGCAGTCCCGCCCCCAATCCTAGGTTTTTGCCTGCAACTGAATGGCGCCTGTTTTCGAGAGTTTTTCGATGTCGGCCCTGCTGTAGCCGAGTTCCACGAGGATTGTATCCGTGTGCTCGCCCAGAAGTGGCGGCGGCCCGGATTTTTCTACAGACAGACCTTCGTAGCGCACGGGGCCCCCGACGAACTTCGCCTTGCCCGTCTTTGGGTGCTCCACTTCTTCCGTTACCCCGAGATGAAGGACCTGTGGGTCCTCCAGAACTTCTTTCATGTTATATAACGGGCTCGCCGGAACATCGTTTTCTTCCAGAAGACGCAGCCATTGTTCCCGATCCTTGGTCGCGAAAGTCGAAGCCAGTTCCTTTTCCAGTTGCTCGAAGTTTCGGCACCGGTCGTCTCGAGTTTTGAACCTCGCATCTTCCGCAATCTCCATTCGATCCGCGGCTTTCAAGAGCGCGAGCCAGAATTTTTCCGGTACCGAGCAATGAATTGCCAGGGGCAAATTATCCCTCGTTACGAATGCGAACGCGTGACTGTTCTTGACTCTGGCGATGCGATTGGGAACCGTGCCGGTGCTGAAATAACCGGCAGCGGTTTCGCCGATGAACGACAGGGTCGCCTGCAACAATGAAGTTTCCACTTTCAGGCCTTGGCCGGAGGTCTGCCGCGCCAATAATCCGCCGAGAATCCCGTAAGCGGCTGAAAACCCTGTTATATAATCCGATAGGGCAACGCCCATGATCTTTGGCTCTTCAGGATCCGTGAGCAAACCCAAAAGGCCGCTCATTGCCTGACCCAGAGTATCGAAGCCCGGCTTTTTCGCATAGGGGCCGGATTGGCCGAAAGCCGAAATGGAGCAATAGACAAGTCTGGAGTTCAGTGCTCGCAAGGTCTCGTAGCCCAGGCCGAGGCGCTCGGCGGCGCCAGGGCGAAAATTCTCGACAAAGACATCGGCCTTTCGGGCCAAATCGAGGCAGATTTTCTTGCCTTCAGGCGCTTTCAGATCCAACGAGATGCTCTGTTTGTTGCGATTCAGATGCGCAAAGTTCGGACTATAGTACTCACCGGGGGCGAAGTAACGGTAAGGATCCCCGTTCGGTGGGGCTTCGATTTTAATGACTCGCGCACCCAAATCGGCCAGCAGCGCGGTTGCGTAAGGGCCGGTGACGTAGGTAGCACATTCGACGACTGTTACATCTTTGAGTACAGAGACAGGCATCTGTCTACTCCTCCTATATCGCGGCTATTTGTTAAATTCGGGTTTTCTCTTTTCCAGGAATGCGGTAACCCCTTCTTGGCAGTCTTTGGCACAAGAGATATCGCCGGCCCCCAAATAGGCAATCTCCAGGGCTTCCGCCAGCGTCTTGGCCTTTGCGGCCTTGTTGATGACCCCGCCGATGATGCCCAGGATTTCCTTGCTGAGTGGAAGATCCTCGGCCATCGGCACTTCAGGAACAGTGAACGGGGGAATTTCAACCGACCCCTCGCTGATCCCGGGTATATTTCCCTGGAGTCTGTTCACCTCAGCGATGGCCGCATCAATCAGATCGGGGAAGCTCGACGCAGTCTTTTTCACAATTCCGATTTCCACCGCCTCTTTTACCGTCATTCTTTCGGCTTTGCCGATCATTGTGTGAAATTTCGCCGCGGCCTGGGGCCATTTGCGATACGGGATAACGACGCCTCCCATCCCGGGCATCATCCCCAAGGTGATCTCCGGAAGTTGCAGAAATGCCTTTTCCATTGCCACCATGCTATGGCACCGGATGGCCAGTTCGGTGCCGCCTCCCATGGCCAGCCCGTTGAGAGCCGCAACAACCGGTTTATTCATCCGGTCGATGTACTCCAGGACTTTCGAATTTCCGCGTGACAATGCCTGGCCCTGCTCATGGTTGCCGAAGGTAGCGACAAACCCGCCGATATCGGCGCCGGCGCAAAAAGCCCTGGGGCCGTAACCGGTGATCACGAATCCTTTAACGGACGGATCGGCTTCACCTTTTTTGAGCTCGGCGAGTATTTCGTTGCAGGTGTGGTCACTCAGCGCATTAGCCGCCTGGGGCCTCCGGATGGTGAGGATGGTTACCCCTTCCATCCGGTCGACCAGGATATCCCGGGGGAAATCAAGATACTCTTCAATGGGTTTTGTGGGTTGAGGCCAGCCGGGGCGCTCGGCATCGAACTTCTGCATGATGCTGGTAACCTTTTCAGGACCCAGATCGGCCATTAGGTCGAATATGCCTTTTTTATACGCGAGCGCGATCACGCTGCCGAAATTAAGATCGGTGCTTGTGCCGATATTCCTGTCCGCGATATCGAAAGCTTGGGAGAAGACAGAGCCCAGGAAGCGCATCCGGATCCACTCCGCAACATCAGGGGCTACTTCGACCTTGGTACCGGGTTTATTGAAAGCCCATTGAGCGACGGACAACAGGTACCGGGTCGGCGCATAAGCGGGTCTTTCAGCCATTCTGCGGGTTTGGGACGCGAATGTCAGCGGATTGCCGCCGCTCACGCCCATCACATAGAAAGGCCCGGCGCCGAGAAACTCTTCGCTGACGCAATCGATTTCTTTGCAGGTTGCTTTTTCCAGCATCCAGGTGGCTTCGCTCGACCAGGTTTCAAATAACCGGTTAAGCAGGAAGGAAAAGACATTCCGGACAACCACCGGCGCTTTTCCGGCCTGGGCCATAAACCAGAGAAGAAAATCGATGACGCTCTTGTCCACACCTTCCCAGTTGATGACCTCGACCCCCATGCTACGCCACGCCGGTGCGAAAAAATGGGTAATAGTGGTCCTCGCCGGGTGCTTCAAATGGCTGAAGATCTGATCTGCTGGAATGCCGCTAGTGTTGGATGTCAAGATGGCATCTTTTGTGACAATCGATTCGAGCTGCGAAAAAATCTTCTTTTTCAGCTCCACGTTTTCCGTTGCCGCTTCTATCACCAGGCCACAGTTTTTCAGTCTATCGTAATCCGTGGTGTAAACGATATTGCCCAGGACGACTTCCACCAGCTCGGGGCGCAGCTTTTTTTTCTCTACCCCTTTTTTTGCATAGCCTTCAAACCGTTCCTTTGCTTTCTGGAGAGGTTCTTCAACCACATCCACAAGGTACAGTTTCTTCTCCGGAAGGCCGGTCCGTAAAGAATAGGCGATATCGGGGCCGATATTCCCGGCCCCGATCACGGCCATCTCTTCGGGTATCGACCGGGTGGGACGAATGAGGAAGGGATTATAAAAGCTTGGGTAGAGGCTGTCGTTTTTGTTCATTGGATATCTCCTTAATTAATTCACCTTGATAACCAGGGCGGCTCCTGAATCGCCTGCCGCACAACCGGCCACCAGTCCATAACCGCCGCCTTTTTGAACCAGCTCCTCGATCAGTTCAATAGACAATCTCATGACTGTGGGCCCTTGAGGGTGTCCAAAAATCAGAGAGCTGCCGTAATTGTTGAATATCTTGTCGTCGATCCCCAACTCTTTTCTCATGACGATATCGTTAACGGAAAAGGGGTTATGGGTTTTAAGCGCCGCAAGATCGGACACCGCTATGCCCGCGTTTTCCAATGCCCGCGTCGCTGCCGGAATTGGGGCCTCAGGCATGTGTGCTTTTTTGGCGCGTGCAAATCCATAGGAAAGAATTTGAATGGTCACGGCCTTGTCGGTGGAAAGCTCATCCGCTTTCTCTTTTGTGGTGACGATCATACCGGCATTTCCATCGGCCGGATGGGTCTGGGCACCGAAGGTCAGGATGGAATCCGGGGAGACCGTTTTCAGCCCTGCCAGGCCCTCGGCGGTACAGGGGATAATCCCTTCATCCTCTTCCACAATGATGGTCTCTTTCTTGGAAAGCCTGACTTCCAGGGGAAGCATATAGC
>DAOUMU010000377.1:0-13207 GCA_034409055.1 Anaerolineae bacterium | reverse complement strand
GTTGGCTGGGGCTGTATTGTTAACAATCTCATTGCTATTGCTCAAGCCATTCTCAAGCCGCGTCGCCGAAAACGACTGTCTGCGGCATCTGTGGCTTGAACATGGGTTTCCAGACAGAAACTAGCTAGTTTTCGGGGCAAAACGTAGGCAAGGCCCCATGCCTTGCTCAGGACAAAACGTAGGCAAGGCATCCCCATGCCTTGCTCAGGGCAAAACGTAGGCAAGGCATCCCCATGCCTTGCCGCAGCCCTTGTTACAGGGGAAAGGAGGTGTCTATAACCTAAGCGAAGGGATATTGCATCATATGGTGTAACGGCTCTGTTTGGCACGTGGGCGTGCCAAACTCCTCAGGCCTCAAATAAATGTAATGGCGTAAATCAAATGTAAGTGCTAAAAAAGGAGGATACTAATGAAGTACAAATTACTGGTATTGCTAGCACTGAGTGCATTGCTGTTGGTATTAGCCGCGCAGTGTGGCCCGACACCCACGCCGGAGAAGATCGTTGAAACCGTCGTGGTCAAAGAAGAGGTAGAGGTAGAAAAAGAGGTCGTCGTTACCAAAGAAGTAGAGGTAGAAAAAGAAGTTGTGGTGGAAAAAGAGGTCGTGGTCACGGTTGAGGTAGAGGTACCGGCCGAGGAAGAAGTTATGGAGGAACCGACGACCTTGCGCATCTTGAGCCTGCCCTGGCCACAAACCCCGGTGGAGCAGGAGTTTGCCAACGACTCTTTCACCCCGGAGACAGGCATCGCCGTTGAAATCACAGGCCCGCCCTACCAGTTTGTTGAATCCAAGATTCGCGAGTTGTGCGCTTCGCAAAGTGCAGAATTCGACATCTTCGAAACTGACAGCCAATGGTACGGTGGAGCGATTCTGGGGGACTGCATTGAGCCCCTGGATGAATATCTGGCCCAGGCCGGGATGGACTACGACGAAATGTTCGTCCAACCCTATGCCACTTACAATGGCCGCTGGCCCGTCCCTAACCAGGTCTTGCGGGATCCTGATCTGTGGCAAGATTACACGGACCAACCGGTCTACTTCCTGCCCTGGACAATCGGCACAATGATTCTGGCTTATCGGCCCGATCTGTACGAAGAGGCCGGCATTGTTGATGAAAATGGCAAGGCCAAAGCCCCGGAGACCTGGGACGAACTGCTTGAAGCGGCCCGCTTGCTGACGGTTGACGCCAACGGCAAGAATTTAACCGAAGACGGGTTTGATCCGAACAACGTGGTCCGGTATGGTATCGGCTGGTATGCCGGCCGCATCAGCGACGGCATCACCCAGCAATGGCTGCCGTTCCACGCTTCTTTTGGGGCTGAGTTCTGGGATAGCGAAAATTGGCAAGCTGAAGGCATCATCAATTCTCCCGAAGCAGTCGAGGCCTGTGAAACCTTTACCGCTTTCAACCTGAAGGAGAGGGTAACCGATCCGGGTACGGCCAACTGGTTTGTGGACGAATTGTTGAACGGCGCTTTCACCGACAAATATGCCATGAACTTCACCTGGGTCAGCTTTGCCGGGGCTATGGATAATCCGGAAATTTCCGAGACGGCCGGCAAGTGGGCCTACGCGCCTTTCCCCTGCTATGATACCAACGGCGAGAAACGCTGTGCGGCCACCTACGGTTCGCAGGGTATTGGCATCAACAAATACTCCAAAAATAAAGAGGCTGCCTGGAAATATCTGGAGTGGTTGATGTCTCAGGAGGTCCAGCAGCGGCTGATCGACGATCCTCGGGCCGGGTTTGCCAGCGCCCGCGTCGATTTGCTGGATTACCAGATGGAGGACGAAGGCACAGCCCGCTGGGCGTCGCTGACCAGTATCACCACCGGCTATGGCATGGACGTCTGGACCTATCCTGAGTATGCCCAGTTGCTCGATATTCAACAAAACTACATCAACCTGGCTTACATTGGGGCCACAGATTGCAAGAGTGCTTTAGATCAGATTGCTGTGCTCCACCAACGCATCCTCGACACCAGTCCCAACAATCCGAAGAACAAGTAGGTTAAATGTTAGAGGGGCTTTCCAGTACCGGTGAAGCCCCTCCTCATTAATTAAAAATCCCCAAACGGTAACTACCTACCATGTCATTCTGAACGAGCGCAGCGAGTGAAGAATCCCCAAGGTTTTGGTAAAGTAGACCTCTTTTGGGCCAACGTTTCGGAGATTCCTCGTCGCTCCGCTCCTCGGAATGACATGAGGGTAGGCAGTTACCCCAAATGATTTGTAGACGGGGCATTCCTATGCCCCGGTAACCCCCAAAATCTTAACAAAGGTGTTAAACGATGGCAAACAAAGGTAAAGTCAAAGTCGGGATCATTGGTTCCCAGTTTGAAGCAGACATCCACGCGGCCTCGTTCCAGATCATGCCGGAGGAAGCGGAAGTGGTGGCCGTTGCCTCGCCCACCCCGGGTCATCCCGAGGCCCTGACCGAGCGATACGGCATCCCCCGGGTCTTTCACGACTACAAGGAGATGCTGAAAGAAAAAGATATTGAGATGGTCACTATCACCGCCCCGAACTACCTCCACGCTCAGATGACCATCGACATTGCCAAGGCCGGTAAGCACGTGGTATGTGAAAAGCCCCTCTGCATGACGCTCGAAGAGGCCGACGAGATGATTGAAACCTGCCAGAAGCAGGGCGTGCTCTTCATGTACGCCGAGGAGCTGTATTTCACGCCCAAGTACGTCAAGGCCAAAGAGATGGCAGAGCAGGGAGCTTTCGGCAAGATTTATATGGTTAAGCAGAGCGAGAAACATTTCGGCCCCCATGCGCCCTGGTTCTGGGATGTCGATCTGTCCGGCGGGGGTGTGTTTGTGGATATGGGTTGTCATGGCATCGCCTTCTGCTATTGGTTCCTGGACCGGTCGCCGATCAAGAGCGTTACGTGCCAAATGGGTACCTATGTCCACGGTGATATAACCAAGGGTGAGGATAATTCCATCTGCATCCTCGAGTTTGAAAACGGGGCCGTGGGCTTAGTGGAAGATAGTTGGGCCCGGCGAGGGGGGATGGACGACCGGATCGAAGTCTACGGCGAAGGCGGCGTGACCTACGCCAATTTGCACATGGGCAATGCCTTGCCTACTTTTAGCGAACATGGTTACGGTTACGCCGTGGAGAAGGCCCCCAGCACGAAGGGTTGGACCTACCCGGTCTTCGAAGAGTTATGGAACTACGGCTTCCCCCAGGAGCTGCATCATTTTGCTCGCTGCGTACGGGGCAAGGAGGAACCCATGGCCACCGGTGAGGACGGTCGAGTCGTGCAGGAAGTTCTCTATGCCGGCTATGAGTCAGCCCGCACCGGCCGCAAGGTGGAGTTGCCTTTCCGTCCCAAGGGAGTGAAGAAACCCATCGACCTCTGGTGGGGCCCGCCGCCAGAACAATAGCCAGGAACAGCATCCGACAAATTTTGAACCTATAGACGTTCAGATAATACACAGCATAATGCACAGCATAATGCACAGCACTGTGTGTTTTTGACTCGTAGTGACGACTTTAGTCGTTATTGCTGCCTGGAACGACTGAACGACTGAAGTCGTTACTACCTGTGCCCGCCTGGGTACAAACTCAAAATCTTTTTCTGGGCAACTATATCAAGGATACGAACATGTTGAGTCCACCCACCGTTCTCTCAATTGAGGAGATAGAATCGATCCACCAGACCTCCCTGACCGTCCTGCGTGATGTCGGGGTGCGCGTGCCTCACCAGGCGGTGCTGCAAGCTCTGGCCGAAGCGGGGGCTCAGGTTGACTTTTCGCGGGAGGAGGCCCGGATACCAGAACCCCTGGTCACCGAGGCCCTGGAAAAGGCCGGTAAACAGTACAGTCTGTATGGCCGCGATCGAACCAGATATGCCCGTTTCGGCTACGGCGACTTTGTTCTCGTATCCACGGCCGGCCAATTTTCCTGGATAGACCAGGATGGCGGTCCCAGACGCGAGCCCACCAGAGTAGACCTGAAGCGCGGGGTCCTGGTTGGCGATGCCCTGGCGCACATTGACATCGTTGGGGCGATGGCCATGCCTCTCGACGTGCCCACGCCGGTGCGCGATGTGTATATGGCCGCCGAGTTAATCAAAGGAACCCCCAAGCCCACTCACCTGTGGGTGGCCAACGGCATCACCCTGAGCTACATTCTGGAGCTTTACGAGACGGTGGCCGGGGGGAAGGAAGCGCACCGCCGTTATCCAATGATGGCCGCCTTCGTCGAACCGATCAGTCCCTTGACCTTCCCTAACACGGGGCTGGACATCCTGTTGGGTTGTACCCGGCAGGGGTTACCCCTTGCTTTCGGGCCGATGGCCCAAAGTGGGGCCACGGCCCCGGCTACCCTGGCCGGGACGATGGTCATCGAAAACGCCGAGATTCTGGCCGGTATCACCATGGCCCAAATCCTCGGTCCCGGCTGCCCGGTTTGTTACGGGGGGATTCCACACATTATGGATATGCGGACGACGATGATCAGCTTCGGTTCCCCGGAGCAGGCCCTGATGGCCGTGGCCATGACCCAAATCGCCAAATATTATGGACTACCCGTATACATTAACGTGGGCATCGGAGATAGTAAACGGGTTGACGCGCAAGCCGGTTTAGAGCGGGGCATGACCCTACTAATGGGGGCTCTGGCCGGGGCCGATACCTTCGGTCACATGGGTATTTCCGGGGCTGACCAGGGGGCTAGCCTGGAACAACTGATCGTTGATAACGAGATGGCGGCCTATGTCAAGCGTATCCTGCGCGGTTTGGTGGTCAATGAGGAGACCCTGGCCCTGGATGTGATCAAGCGGGTCGGAATTGGCCAGAATTTCCTGGCCGACGAGCACACTGTAGACCATTTCCGGCAAGAGGTCTGGTTTCCCGAAGGTTTTGACCGGCGCGGTTGGGAGGATTGGTGGGCGGATGGGGCCAAATCAATGGTCGACTGGGCCCGAGCGCGAAAAGAGATGATCCTGGCCCAACACCGGCCTGAACCCCTCGATCCCCAGTTGGCCGGCGAGCTAGATAAGATTGTAGCGACGGCTACAAGAGAACTTGTTGAAGCCTGATACACTTTTCAGACACACTCTTAGTCATTTAGAACACATAATCTGTAGGAGGTATGACGATGCATAAAATAGCAATGCTAGGGACAGGCTTGATTGGCCTCTTTTACACGATGACCCTGCATAGGCAACGCAGCAGTGACAGGGTGCATGTGGTCTATTCACCGACCGAAGACCACGTGAAGAGTTTTGCCCAGGATTGGGACATTCCCACGTGGACGACAGATATGGCCGAAGCCATCAACGATCCTGAAGTCGATGTGATCGTGATCGGCTTGCCCAATCACGTCCATAAAGAAGCGGTCCTTACGGCCGCCGAAGCGGGCAAGGCGGTGCTGTGCACCAAGCCACTGGCCAGGACTGCGGCTGAAGCTAAGGAATTACTCGAGGCCGTCGAGAAGGCCGGGGTGTTTCACGGTTATCTCGAAGACCTGGTCTACACCCCCAAGATGCTCAAATCGTTGCAGTTCGTCAGGAACGGGGCGCTGGGCAAGATTTTGTGGGTTCGCTCCCGCGAAACCCACGCCGGGCCTCACGGGGCCTGGTTCTGGAATATTGAAAAGGCTGGCGGTGGCGCAATTGTGGACATGGGCTGTCACTGCATTGAAATCGCCCGGAGCTTTATTGGGAAAAATAACAAACCTGTGGAGGTGATGTGCTGGGCAGATACGCTGGTTCACCCGGTCAAGGCGGAAGATCATGGCATCGGCTTGATCCGGTTTGAAAGCGGCGCTATCGGTCAATTTGAAGTCAGTTGGGCCTTCCGAGGGGGGATGGACCTCAGAGATGAGGTGGCAGGCACGGAAGGCACCATCTGGGTTGACCACTTCTTGCGGACGGGATTTGAACTCTTCACCTCGGTCGGCAGTAAGGGCTATGTTTCCGAGAAAGTCGAAAGTGAAACCGGCTGGATTTTCCCCGTGGGCGACGAAGTGCACGAACTGGGATACCCGGATATGTTTAACGATATGCTCAACGCCCTGGATAAAGGGGAGGAGCCGGCGGAAACCTTCTATGATGGCTACGTGGTGAACGCCATCATGGATGCCTGTTACAAGTCGGCCAAATCTAAAAAATGGGAACCGGTGGAACTGGCAGTGTGGCGAGGGGTCAGCGAGCCGGAGCCAGAGATACCCCCCGCCGAGTACGAAGACAAATACTTCATAGTTAAAGAAGAACATATGCCGGATGGCAAGAGAAAGTTGATTCTCAGCGACAAAGAGACCGGTCAGGTCATTGAGAAGATAGTTTAAGGAGCGATTCGATGAAACGACAAACTGTATTCCTGGCAGAAATGACCAATCGGGAACTGGAGATATTCCTCCAAGATCATGATACGGTCCTCATTCCGGTTGGCTCAACCGAACAGCACGGCCCGCATTCACCTTTGAGTACTGACGTGCTCATCCCCCAGGAGATTGCCCGGCGCGTTGCCGAAAAAATCGGGGCAATCGTCGCCCCACCGATTAGCTACGCCTTGTCGTATCCCCATCGCGGTTTCGTGGGCGAAATCAGTCTGAGCATCGAAACCTTTATGGCCATGATCCGCGACCTGGCCATTTCATTTGCCCAGAGTGGCTTCAAACGTATCGTCTTTCTTAACGGTCACTACGACAACACCTATCCGGTTGCTTATGCCTGTGCTCAGGCGGCAGACAAGTTACCTGAAGATGCTCACGCCTTTCCCCTTAACTATTGGGATGGTATGAGCGGCGATCAACTGGCCGCATACATCAGTCTGGCCAAGGGAATGCACGCCAACGAGGGTGAAGTCTCTGCGATTCTGGCGATTAATCCCGACCTGGTTGATATGGAGCAGGCCAACACAGAATTCCCCCCATTTCCAGAAACAAAAACCGGTTCGCCGGCGATCCATACGGCCTTTTTCTTCACCTCACCCGGCAGTGTTTACCGCATCACTCGCTCGGGGACGTGGGGTGATGCCACCCAGGCCACTGCTGAGAAAGGCGAAAAATTCCTGGATTGGGGAGTACAGTCTGTTCTGAACTTGCTGGAAGACATCGAGACCACATTTGCCAAATTACCAATCAGATAAATATGGCCAAACAAGAATACTATGTCGGCCTGGATTTGGGTGGGACAACCACCAGTGCTGTATTAATCAATGGTCGGGGTGAGCTGCTACACTCCCTGGAGATCGACACCCTGGCCTCAGAGGGATATTTAGCGGTCATCGACCGTATGGCCAAGCTGGCTCGGGATATCGTTGGAGAAGCTGGCATATCCCTGGCAAACGTGAAGGCCACCGGCGCAGGCCTGCCTGGCGTCCTGGATCTGGAAAAGGGTGAGGTGATTTTTTTGCCAAACCTGCCCGGTCGGTGGCCTCACGTGCCTGTCGAATCCCTCCTGGGAGAACGATTGGGGCTGCCTGTTTACATCCTCAACGACGTTCGCTCGTTGACCCTAGGGGAGAAAACCTTTGGCGCAGGCAAACATGTCCAAAACATGGTCTGCCTGGCCATTGGTACCGGCATTGGTGGAGGCACCGTTATCAACGGCCACTTATACTTGGGCAACGGTGGCACCGCGGGCGAGTGGGGACATCAGACCATTGAACCTCACGGCCCCCGCTGCGGTTGTGGTAATTATGGCTGTTTAGAGGCCCTGGCCAGTGGGCCGGCCATTGCCGCCATGGGTATGAAGGCGGTTCGCCAAGGGTTGACCACCAGCATCCGTGATCTGGCGCAAGGGGACCTGGATAAGATTACCCCAGCATTGATCGCCAAAGCGGCTATGGCAGGGGATGAGATTGCCAAGGAAATATATGAACGGGCTGGCCGGTACATTGGCCAGGCCATTTCAAACGCCATTGTCGGGCTGGCCCCTCAAATGGTGGTCGTCGGCGGTGGCGTGGCCCAGGCCGGGGATTTGTTGCTGACATCCATTCGGGAGACAGTTAAACAACGTGTCTATGTCACCCCTCTGGACAGAGTACAAATTGTCCCAGCCCAATTAGGCGTCATAGCCGGGGCTATGGGAGCCGCCGAATGGGCCCGATTACGTGCATCTGGGGTTAATATCAAGGGAGCCTTATACTAACTAAATCGCAAATTGATGTAGGCCCTAAGCATAAGCCAAGCTTTCTCGCACGCTGATTCTGGTGGCATTGCGAGCGGGCATCACCGAGGCCAGTACCGAAATAAGGACCACCATGACCAGCCAGACAAACATGGCCTCGACGTTGTACCGGTAATCCAGGGCGATATCAAACATAGCCTGCCCCATCAAAACAGCCAGGGGCTGTCCCAGCACAAATGACAAGGGCACGGCCACCAGCCAACTGGTCACCCCCTGCAACACGCCTTCCATAATCAGCATGCCCATAATCACCGGCGTTTTAGCACCAATGGCCCGCATCACCCCTATCTCCCTGGTGCGCTCGGTGACGCTGATGGAGAGAGAGCCCATCAGCCCGATTCCCCCCACAATGGCCATAATCACAGCCAGGGCCAACAGCATCGGGATGTACTGGGCAAAGAAATTGTCGAAAAAGCTCCGGTCCTGGTGGATGGTTTGGCTGTCTTCAATGTCCCGGTTGCGCTGTTCAAACACCTCTTTCAATTGGGTCGTCACCGCTTCGGTGTAAGCCGGGCTATCGACGCGAGTACGCACCAGTAACTCCCGACCAACGTTGTGCTTGGTGGTCGCTCTGAAAATAGCTTCCTGGGGGGCGTAAATATTGTCCGGTATCGGCACAACACTCAAGACCCGGTAAAAACCAATCACCTGCCACTGGCGATCACCCAACTCACCCAGATCCAGGGTGACCATGTCCCCCAACGTGATATTATTTTCCTGGGCTGTTTCCTCGTTCAGCACGATGACCTGTCCATCGCCCGGTTCCAGCCAGCGTCCGGCCACAATCAACGGACGATACATCTGGCTATCAGCCGGCACCCCGAGCAATCTGGCCCCTACTCCGGCTTCCCGGGTGCGCTGCCCGGCCTTCAAGATTGAGGCAGGATAGCTGAAACGTAACTCAGCCTTCTCAACCCCCTCCAGCGACTCGGCCATTCTGACGATGCGACTGACCCGTTGATTTTCTTGGAAGATCAGCAGCGACTGGTAATGACGACGGCCCAGTTCATTATCGACGGTCAAGGTAATGGAATTTGACAGGGTCATCACCATCAAGAAAAGGGTACCGGCTGCAATCAGAACCATTTGGGTCAGGCTCAAGCGCCCCTTACGCCGGAATATGTTGCTCAAAGCCATCGCCTTGGGAGCCGACAGGAAGCGCCGTCCAAGCCGCTCCACCAGCCGGTCAAACGGATTGGCGCCAAAGCTGCCGCTCAGGCCGTAACTGGCAATCGCCTCCCGTACGGTGATGAGCGACCCCCTGAAGATTGGGATCAGCGCAGCAATCAGTGGCACGGCCACTGCGGCCATACCTTGTAAGATCAGAGCGTGAGTCGAAAATTGGAAGGTGCTGTGGTCGATGTTAAAAATATCCAAGAAGTAACGGGCTGCACTATAGGCCACAAATGCCCCCAGGGGTAGGGAGATAAACAGGGCCAACGCCCCGTACACCAGCACGCCGGCCAGATACACCTTGATGATCGTATGGGTATTGCCACCCAGGGCTTTCATCACGCCAATCTGGTTGGTTTGCTCTGTAATCAGGGCCGACAGGGTGTTGTAGACCAGAATCACGCTCATAAACAGGGAAACTACGGCCAGCAGTTGTAACACCAGGTTGAGGCCATCAAAAAACTGTTTGCCCCAGTGTTCATCCGGTTTGTTGTAGAACGTAACAGCCACCCCAACCCCCTCTTTGCCCAGCCGGTTTTTAATTTCCGAGGCAACCTCACGCGCAAAGGCATCGCTATAAGGCGACACCTGGACCAGTAGTTGGTTAAATTCGCCGTTAGGGATGCCGAATCGCTCCAGGCCCTGGGCGTCAACAAAGAAACGAGGATCATCGCCAAAATCAGGGGAGGTCATAAAATGATGCCGAATGCTGCCGGTGACGGGTAAAGCCCGATCAGTGCCCTCTAATTCAAAGATCACTTTATCCCCAAATTCGAGGCCAAGATATTGTTTGGCCCGCATGTCAAGCCCGATGTCGTTACGGTGGGGCCACTCACCTTCTTTCAATTGAAGCAAGTTGTAGGTTTGGTCGGCATAATCGGCGCGCATAGTGAGCGTGCCGGGCTGCCAATCCTCGTCTGGGCTGAGCCGGTAGCGAATTGAGACCTCATTGAGGGCCTCAATACCCACCACCCCGTCGATGTTTTCCAGCCGGTCGGCCAGCTTCTGGTCGATACGGTCTTCCAACATCATAGTGATGTGGGCCGGCTCAATTGACTGGTGAACCCGGTTTAAGTTAGGAATGAGCTGGTCGATCATGCCAAAAATCGCCCCCAGGGCAAACACCCCGGCCGCAATGCTCAACACTGCCAGCAAGGTGCGCACTTTGTGATGCCACAGGTCAGACCAAACTTTATTCCAGATGACGCTACTCATAATAGGTTCCTTTTGTTAAATGTTTAGCTGTTCGAATAGATCTTGTCACAAGGGGGGCGTATTGCCTGTTTCATATTGTTTTTGCGCACGCAACACGCAACACCCGTCACCCAATATGTACCTGTTGTGGCAAGTTGACTCGCTGTGGCAGAACCATCAGATAATCATCCCGCGTAATGTGGCCGTTGGTGATTTCGATACGGCGGGGCACGCGTTGGGCCAACTCTTTATCGTGGGTGACCATAATCATGGTCTTACCCTGCTCGACCAGTTGGTTGAACAGCTCAAAAATATCACCGGCGGTACGAGAGTCCAGGTTACCGGTTGGTTCGTCGCCCACCAGCAGGGGCGGGTCATTGGCCAGGGCCCGGGCGATGGCCGCTCGTTGCTGTTGGCCGCCGGAGACCATACTGGGTAGCTTGTCTGCCTGGTCAGCCAGACCAACTGTCTCCAACAGATGCATTGCCCGTTCTTTCCGCTCTTTGGGTCTGTATTTGTTAGCAAAGTCCATGGGCAGGATGACGTTTTGCAACAGGCTGAGGGCCGGCAGCATCTGGAAAAACTGAAAGATGATACCCACATTTTCGCCGCGCCACTCGGCCAATTTGTTCTCGCTCATCCGGTGCACCTCCCGGCCGGTCACGACGATTTCGCCCGCGCTGGGGCGGTCGATGCCGGTAATCATATTGAGCAAGGTCGATTTGCCGTTGCCGGAGGGGCCCACAATCGAGACAAACTCGCCCTGGTTGACTGCAAATGAGATCCCTTTCAAAATGGTCACTTCACCGTCGCCCACTTTGAACTTTTTGACCACGTGGTTAACTTGAACGATGGGTGAAGTTGTGTTTGGTGTGTTCATAGATAAACTCCTCTGCGTGAAACGTGAAGAAAACAGGACGTAAACTCTTCACGTGTTATCGAGATAATAGTTTATCAATAAACCGGAGGAGAGTCAGTGAACAAAAGTTTATTTTAGGGTTTATCTACAACTCTATGCCGACAAACTAGACTTTATCGGGAATGAAAGTTAAACTAAGAATTGAAGCTTATGTTTTTTAACTGTAGGGGTCAACAACATTCTGAACAAATCTGACCTTCCCGGAAACTTGATTATCAGGCCAAAACCGCTTGATGATCCAGGTAACTTGATTAAAAACAGCTTCCGGGAAGGTTTCGCCAAGTGTTCAAGATGCTGTTGACTAGTACACTTATGTTTTTTAACTCAAGACATGAAGGAATGAATTATGAGAGTAAAGAGCTTATCTCTTAGAAATATCGGCCCTTTCATTGAAGCCGATATGCAATTTCTGACTGATGCTGATGAAAAGCCCCCTGTGGTTTTGATTACCGGTGAGAATGGTACAGGCAAAAGCATCATCCTTGATACTATTCGTGGTATGTTTGGCCAAACTTACTACAGTCAGTTAGAGAGGGACATTCGGAGGCAGAAACGTAGTGGTCAAGCAGATATTGAGATGACATTAATAGCGGATCAAGAAGAGATACATCTAAGAGTTGATAGATTTAAAAATAACAATATTCGACCTAGTCCTTCTTGGCTAGAAAATATCCCAATCAAAGTTCGGGATGGGGGTGATTGTCCAAATTGGGTTGTCGACTTTTGGCCGTCAACAACGGCCAGTGGGTCATATAAAGTTACTTCTCTCCAAAGTCCACAACACCGAAATTTTTTGATGAACGCTTTGCAAGGGACAAAAACAAAGGCCGATATTACACAACTCATTTGCCACTTTGACTATGTGAGAGATAGTCGAGACCCGCAGGAACGGGCAACGGCCGAACGCCTTTATAAAATACTTGAGCAAATTATTGCCAATAGCTTGTTAGAGGGGGGTAAATTGAGCCATGTGGCCCGGGCAACTTATGAACCGATTATTATTCAGAATGATCAACCTGTCAGTTTGGTACATCTCAGTAGTGGGAATTTGTACCTGGTTCAGAATATGGTTGACTTACTGGGTAAAATGTATGCCGTACACATCTTACGTGAAACGCCTCTCTCTGAACTGGGCCAAACGCCAGGACTGCTGTTAATTGATGAAGCTGAAAACCAACTCCATCCCAAATGGCAGAAACGTTTCATCCGGAGCATCTTGGATATCTTCCCGAATCTGCAAATTATCGCTGCCACGCATTCACCTTTTATTATCTCCTCCGTACCCAATGCCCGACTTTTTGTCTGCCAGGCCAGGGTAGACCATTGTGTCGTCGTTGATGAGACAGCCGAGTACAACAAGAAGCCTGTAGACGAGATCTTGATGTCGCCCCTGTTTGAGGAAACTCAACCATTTAACGAGGAAATTTCGCGGCTGATCGTACAACGAGAGCAAGCCATCAAGGCCGGTGACATCAAAGAACGTAAGCAAATTGAAGCGAAACTCAAAGCACTCAATCCTGAGTATTTTTCCTATCTCAATGTGGATAAGTTATTACAAGAGATTGCCGAGGGGGAAACCAAAGCGTGATCCCAATAACCAGACTTCCTGAACCAACAATTCTGGCCGAACGAAAAGAAAAATGGTTAGCTAGTTTCTGTCAGGAAACCCTGTTCAAGCCACTGCCACCGCCGAGCGTCGTTTCCGGCGGCGCGGCTTGAGTATGGCTTCAGCAATCTTGACCAGATTGTTGACAATACAGCCCCAACC
>DAOUMU010000376.1:0-35449 GCA_034409055.1 Anaerolineae bacterium | reverse complement strand
CTACAAGCTCGAACCGCTCACCGTAGCTTCCGTCGTCAACCCTGTAACTACCTCGCTCGCCTCGAAGCTCTAGCTCAGGCCATTGCCCTCCTGGAGTAGCTTGGTGTTACTTTTTCTGGTAGGCGTTGTTTCCGTTCCAAGACCGTATCGTGCCGCCCGTCATCCCCCCGGCCGCGACTATTCTGAACGCAATTTTCCTACTATTAGGTATCATTGGTGTCATCATTGTCATTCTGGGGATTTTCCTGGTCTACAATAGCATCAGTGCCATCGTTTACCAGCAGGTCAGCCAGATTGGCGTAATGAAGGCAATTGGAGCTAACTCGTGGCAGGTTGTTTGGAGCTATCTACTTCTGGTCATTGGCTATGAGGTACTGGCGGCAGTCATTTCTATCCCGATTGGCGCGGTAGCTGCTTTTGGTCTGCAGGCATTCTTTGCCAACTCCCTGAATCTCGAACTAATTGTTTCTGGGTAGTCTTTCGAGAGCGCCCCCTAACGAAAAAAGTTCAGTTGCGGCGGTAGTTTGCCCAAATCGTGCGAAAAACCGAAAACCGTCGTCTGCCGATTGATGCTTGAAGAACCGAAAGTTGCCGCTGTCAACTACAACGCTTGATTAGAAGGTAATCAACGACAGATACTGTTTCATTGCCTCTCGTAGAGTATCAGATCGCCTGCTTTCGCAAATCCTATCGAGCCTAGCAGCAGTCTCGAAGAAACAATCCGTTGCAGCATACAAAGCACGCACTAATTCATCGCATTCCAATCGCGCAGGAAACGTTCGCTCAAGCGCAGCAAGTCGATTTCTTGGCAATTGATCAACCTCTCGGAAATGGCGAGTCTGGCGATTGTAGATAAGTCCCTCAAGCCCAATTATGCGGTTCCGAATCTCCTCAAGATAATGCGTCGCTCTCCACAAGTGTCCACGCTTGATCGAGACCGCAACGTGTGTAACATAATGCCAGATTGAATCCAACCGTCGTGCGTATAACGTTTCCAGATCTAGTTCCGTATTTTTCGATCGTGATTCACACAGAATATTCTGAATCTGACCTGTCCGATCCAAGGTCACTTTCCAGTTGGGAGAACGCGCAGAGAGCACAGACAGAGACTGGAACGAGATGTCAACTTCGAGAAAATCCTCAAGTATGATGGCATACAGCCCTACTTCTGGTCCGCGGATGTCAGCGAAACTCCAGAGAACTGATAACAAAACCCGTATCACTGACTCCCAGTCTCTGAATACGGTGAGAACATCCTGCCCCTCACTCACTACGACAGCCAGATCGATGTCCGAGAACTCATCCTTAAACCCATAAGCACCAGAACCCACCAGTAGCACGCCACCTATGCGGTGGTCAGACTCCAGTGCCTCAAGTAATTTCTCAAGTGTTTTTTGGCGCGATTGGCTGTTGTACAGTCTCACGGCAATCTCATCGTCTTTCTAACAACCCCGAACTAACCCATCTTGCGGATCGCGTAGTGCGCCCAACCAACCACAGCGACGAGCAGGCAAGCTCCGCCGTTTCCGTCACCAACCTTCGCATCACTGGGCTACCCATTCACCTGTTGCTGGCGGTCTGTTGAGACAGTAACTATACAAATTTCGAGGCTCAATACCCAAAGGGCACGCTGTCACGCGACCTGCACCCTCGCTTCCCCTGGCTTCGGGCGCCTGTTACCAGGTCTACCCGCAGGGTTCGCTACCAGCCTGCTGGCCAGGTCTGTCCTGAACTTGTCGAAGGGCTTTGGCTGGACAGGACTTTCACCCGTCGGGTAGCAATAACGAGTTTCTATAGACACACGCCCATTTCCCAACGTTCTGGGCTTTCTTGGCGCAACACGTATTGTTAGACGGCCGGCCGTCACTTAATCCAGAGCATCTGGCACTCAACGACAGCCCAGCCCGCAGCCTCCTTGACCACACGGTAGGTGTTACCAGTTGCGCTCTCACTCGCCTCCTCGTATCCCCCGTCGACCTCGACTTCGTCATCGCTCAGCCATCGGATCTCCGTGACCCTGAAGATCAGCCCAGGGAGTCCGGTCTCCTTGTCCAGGACCTGCGCTGTTCCGGACTCCAGTGTAGACGCCGAGACCGGCTTCACGACAGGATGATGAGCCTCGAACTGCTTGAGGAGTTCAGGACTGGGATCCTTGTGATCTCCCACACTGAGGAAGTAAGCATTCGCCGCTTTGCCCAGACCGGATGCGTTGAACTCGAACTGATAGCGGAAGACAGCCTCCCGAATCTGATCCTCTCTCGAGAGCTGCGAACCGACGGGCTTGTCCGGCGAGCATCCCGCGAACGCCAGACAGATCATCAAGCTGAGGAACATAGTGTTTTTCATGACAGATTTCGTATCCAATACACCCACCGCTTCCCATATTGCCGCGTTACACAGCGCCGTCGCGTCGCCCGGGGATGGGGCGCTGAGGCTTGTTCATCAATCGCCGTCGTTGGGCCAGAATATCCCAGCACAAAAAAACAACCGAGACACTGCTCCCCCACACAGCACCATAAACCGCCCCCCTCAGAATCCGCGACTGTGAGAAGGGGAGATCAATCACCAACATAATCACAGCCAGCAACATCCCAAAAAAACCGCCCGGTATGGCGTAAATGGCCGCCAACAAAATTAGCCAACCAACCTCCCCCAGCTTGAGGCGTTTCGCGTCTCGACGCGACGTAACCTTACTGAGCACAGCAGCCACCACCAGGAACAAAGTCCCCAGCCCTAACCCTACACAAATGCCAGCCAGAACGGTGAAAAACCACCCCGTGGCAGGCGTGGTCACAACGCTTAGAGCCATGCCTGAAGTTATCCCCAGACCGAGGAGAAGCAACGTCGCACCGACGTTTCGTTCTATCATTTTTCGTATGATGAGCCTTCTCTTAACCAATAAAGACTGCACCTACTTCGAAATACGAACCCTCGCCTAATTTCATTTAGCAGCCTGTCAATTTCATCATCCCAAAACGAGTTATACTGCCAACGGGCATAAAGTAACATTTTATGGGACGCAGATTTGCGCTGATAAACGCTGATAAATAGGATAAATCTGCGAAAATCTGCGTTAATCTGCGTCCTATTTAAGTATGTCAAATTGTTACTTTGTGGCCGTGTTAAGTATAGACATATCATTCAGAACCACGGATTGGCAGGAAAACACGGATTTTGGCATCTTTTATCCGCGTTTTAGAGTTACTTACTTTTGCAAAGCTATTTTATACCAAATCCTGCCAAACAAACAACTTCAAGTTCTTCAGGAATTTCCATGGAATCGCTCGGAGGGGACACCTGCACTTGCGCTCCGGTGCGAGTTCTGAAAGATGCCCTCGAAATGGACCGGTCCCGAGGCACGATGAACGGTTACGAAGTCTCGCTCTTTCAGCATCGCCTCGATCTCATTTCGAGTCGGAAAACCGAGCTGGTTTCCGGCCACGGCCTCATCCAGTTTCGCCAGCGGCAGCGGCAGGACAAGATCGTTGTAAATAAAGTAGCCGCCCGGCTTTATGACCCTCATCATTTCGGCCAAAGCCTCACGCCAGTTAGGGATGTGATGAGTCACTTTATTGGTGAAGACGACATCGAATTCGCCAGCTTCAAAGGGCAGGTGTGTACCATCAATCGTTAGAAAGTGAGCCTTATCCAGCCCCTGGCTCTGGGCTTCAGCCAGCCGAATTTGGTCCGGGTCCACATCGATGCCGGTTACATCCAGGTGATATTTCTGGGCCAGATGTATGGCTGCTGCCCCGTTACCGCAACCCACATCAAGAAATTTTTGTCCGGCCTTGAAATCGATTAAATTCAGCAATCTTTCGGCGTGTTGACTGACTTGCCGGCTGTGGCTCGGACTATTTACAAACAGTTTTTCAAGTTTTCCCATTTTCATTGTTCATGCTCCTTCAAAAACATCGTTCCGGCCAGAATCAGGACCAGTTGGGTCAAAAGTAGTCGCCCCTTGCGGCGGAACAGATTACCGACCGCAATGGCATAAGGTGTGCGGAGCAAGCGTTGGGCCCCGCACTCAATCGTCCGGTCAAACCAGGTGGAGCCAAAATCGCCCCCCAGACCGTAACTGGCGACGGCTTCTCGGACCGTGAGGGCGGCTCCGGTCAACACCGGCCACAGTGCGGCCAGCAGCAGGACCCCAATCGCCACCAAAACTTGCAGTACAATCGCCCGGCTTGAGACCTAAAATGCCTGTTGTTGTGCCATAAGTCGAACCAAACTTTGTGCCAGATAACGCTCATGATTGTGTCCTTACTATAACCAACGTCGAACCTGTTTCTTATAGGCTAAATAGGCTTCGCCGGATTTTTCTTCCAGTATTTTTTCTTCCTTTTTGATAAAGATTTCATTCATCAGGAAAAAGAACACCGGGACAACAATGAAGGAAGATAAAGAACCCAGGGTGATGGCTACGCCGGTAAGAAGTAGCACGGCCCCCAGATACATAGGATTCCTGCTCACTCGAAACAATCCATCCGTGACCAGGGCTGTTGGTTCTTCATACGGTTTGATGGTTGTTTTATGCTTGTTGAAGGAATTTGAAGCAATGACGTTCATAATCAAACCGATACCACTCCCGTTTGTTATCCAGGGGGACGATAAAAAGATTGGCTCGCTCCAAAATTTCAAGCAGGGCTGGCCCATCTTCTCGACCCGTCACCACATTACAAAGTGGACCGCTCATCCGCTGGAGGATCGAAGTTTGGAGCAAAAAATCTTTGGTCGCCTCTGGTTGCTGGTTGAGCACTTCCTCAACCAAATAATCAACAATGTATTGGTCATCGCCGGCAAAAGCATTGATGAAGCTGGCCAGGTCAGCCTGCCGCTGCATCGACAGGCCGGCCAACTGCAAACCGGCGATCCAGCCTTCAGTGCGGGCCTCCAACTTGGCCACCTCTGCCGCCGACAACTTGAGGCCCATCACTTCATTGAGAAAGGCTGTCGCTTCCTCAATTGTAAAGCGCAGGTCATCCACGCGCAGTTCGGTCATTTGACCACGCGCTCGTAGACGAGATAGAGGCAAGGGTGGATCGGCCCGGGTGGTGATCACCAGATGCATTTGCGGCGGTAGGTGGTTGAGCAGAAAGGTGACAGCATCATGGATGGGCTGGGTGTCGATCAGGTGGTAGTCGTCGAGGACAAGGGTACAGTTGGCGGTCACGGTGGTCATATCGTTGATGAGCGCCGTCATGAGCACCTCAGGGGATGGCGGTTGGGGAGCCTGGAGAAAGCCTTGGGCTGTTAAGCCCAGTTCCAAATCAATCTGCTGAAGGGCGGCGATCAAATAAGTCACAAAGCGGGCGGGGTCATTGTCACTTTCATCCAGTGACAGCCAGACCGTCGCCCTGTCGATTTGTTGTAGCCACTCGCTGACCAGCGTAGTTTTGCCAAAGCCGGCCGGGGCCGAAATGAGGGTCAGTTTCCGTGTCAGTTCTCGGTTTAGTTGTTCAATCAGGCGTAGGCGCGGAATGAGGTTGGAACGGGCAGGGGGAATATAGAGTTTGGTGGTTAGGATTGGAACGGGCATAGGTGAATTATAAAATAGGCTGCTGGAAATACAAAAAGAGCCTTGGTGGTAATCAAGGCTCTTCATAATGGATATGGGAGTAGGGGGTTTCAAGCGACTTCATCAGAGGTCTGATTACCGGCAGCACGTTGGGGAAACATTCCCTGCTTGATGGGTTAGAGCCGGGCTGGATCGGCAAATTTAAGCTATAATTAAGGTAAAATCAAAGGAGATAAAATATGCCGCAAAAAATACTCTGGCTGGTAATCGGATGGCTATGGTTAATTTTTCCGGTGGTAGCCTGGACTCCGACCGCTGCCTCAACACCCACCCCCACCGTTTCTCCCTCGTCCACGCCCGCATCCGCGCAACCTGAGCCAACCGTCAACCCCCGCAGCGGCCGTTTTGATGAGGTCGCGCAGCACTACTCCCCCGATGGGCAGTGGCTGGCCGTGGTCAATAAAACCACCGGTAGCCTGGTTCTGGTCGATTTGGGCCGGCGGCATCAAGACCACTCCATCTTCTCCGAAAGCAGTGGGGTCAATAGCGTCACCTGGTCGCCCGACAGCCGGCGTCTGCTCGTCGTGCGGCCCTACTATACGATTGCCCCCCGGCCAGGCGGCCCCATCCTCAATGCCCGGCCCATTGAAATCTGGCAAGTCCGCCTTGAAAACCGGCAGGTCACGACCCCAACGCTACTTTTTCAATCCAGTCGGGAAGCTTTTCAACGTGATGGCCCACAGCAGGTGGTTTTTGGTCACTGGTCGCCCGACAACCGCTACGTGATCATCTGGGTCAGTCTCCTATCGGCCTCGATTCTGGCCGATGGTTTGCCGCCGCAGGTGTTAGACACCGAAACCGGGCAGGTCTACTCTGTCGCTCTGGACTCCTCGACTGGTAGCGACTCTCAAGACCTCTCTCGTAACAATACGGCCCTAGTCAACCCACGCTATCAAAGCTGGTCGCCCGATAGCTCGAAGCTGGCCATTACCGCCGGGGGCTATCGCTCGGCGCAGATTAACAAGTGGCTCAATTTGTTTGATGTAACGATAGGGCAGGTGACAACCGTTATTAGTCAGACTGAACAAGTTCTCGGCGTGGTGGCCTGGTCCCCACAGGGCGATTGGATTGCCTACGCGGCTGTGCCTGCCGGCCAAACCGGCGCGGAGTGGGCCGACTGGATGGCCTTCGATAATCCGGCCATTGCCGGGCGGCGCGTCTATCTGCTTGACCCCGCTACCGGCCAACATCGCCGTCTGAACAATGTTGAATCCTACCAGGACGCGCCGGTGTGGAGTCCTGACGGCTTGCACCTCTACTACGTGCAGCAAAATGGAAAGGCCCTGGATTTGATGGTAGCCGATCCGGCCACCGGCCAGGCTCGACCCGTGCCCGGCGCGTGTCAACCTGTAGATTTGAATGACCCTCTGCGCCCGACGGCCGGTTATTACGGCCAGTTTGGCCGGGAGGAGTTGCTGGAGCAAATTCCCGAACCGCCGCCGGGAGCCACAGTGACCGGACGGATTATCGTGGGCTACGGCAGTCACGGCCCGCTTAGCGATTTGCCGCTGTGGGTGGGAAATGAGCCGGATGAGGAAATCAAGCGGCGCACCGCAGCGAATGGAACCTTCACCCTGAGCGGCCTGCAGCCCGGCCTGACCCGGATCAGAAACAGCCATTTAGCGTTTGAAGTGCCCGTCACCGCCATCACCGATACCATTGATTTAGGACTGCTCAAATATCCGCTCATCCACCCACCCAATTACTCCTGGTGGACGGCAGCCCCTTTGCCGGAGCGATCCAGCCTGCTCGATCAGGGTGAGACAATCGATTTTGACGTCTGTCACACCGAGCCAACCTGGCCGCGCCCGGCGCGGCCGGTTCAGCAGACAACGGTCTGGTCGAAGCGCCCCTTCAGCGAGCGATCCCAAGCGTGGCTCGACTGGTGGTTTGACCGCCCAGCGGTACTTTATAACAGCGAAGACCTGTTTGAGCAAAGCTATCCCGATGGCCCCAACCTGGATCTTTTAACCGCCGACTGGCGCTACCTGCTGGGGCTGTGGACGGATACCAAATTTGAGTTTGAGCCAGGACTGGCAGATGTTGACCTGCAAGTGCCCCGCACCGGTTGTGTCTACAGTCGCCACACCTTAGATGATTTACACTCGCGCCGCCTCCTCGAAGTGTGGCTGCTAGGCTATCGCGCAACTGAAGTGCGGCACCTGGACAAAGAAATCATCGACTATGATGAGGCTGCGTTGTGCGACCCACAGGAGCAAACCTGCACCGAACGCCCCGGTCATCACTTTGCCGTGCGGGTCATTCCGTCGCCCGGCTACCAGATCATCCGCTTTCCCGGTAAGGAGGACGTGCTGGCCGTGCATCTGGTTGACGCACAGGGCCGAGAATTGGCAACCCTGCCGGAACTGCAACCTGACCGCTGGATTCAGTAACAACAACCGGTCAAGGTATCCCCAATTAACGCCTTTTCAAAAATGGCTCTTTGGGATTTTCCGTGGCGCTCGGCCCGGATTGACAAATCCGGGCCTACATCTTGTGGCAGAAAATAGCTATGCCACGATATGTCGGGGATCTGTCGATCCCCTCTGAGCGATTCCACGGAAATTCCTGAAGAACCTCAAAAATTTATCCCAACCTTTTCGCCTCCTTAAGGATAGTAATTTATAGAGGGACCCTCATTGAGTCTTGGAGACATGGATGACCGAACAGGAAGCGATTATCCGGCTGAAACGGGGCGACATTGGCGGTCTGGAACTGTTGGTCCGCCGGCATCAAACAGAAGCCCTGCGGGCAGTTTATTTGATCGTGCATGATCGGGCCACGGCTGAAGACATCGTTCAAACGGCCTTTATCCGGGTCTATGAACGAATTACCCAGTTTGATACTCAACGACCTTTTCGGCCCTGGTTTTTGCGCAGCGTTATTAACGACGCGTTGAAGGTAACGACACAGCAAAACCGTCACATCTCACTGGATGCTGTTTTGGAGGAAGCCGAGTCTGCGCTGGCCGATTTCCTCAAAGAGTCAAGGCCCAATCCCGACGACCTGGCCGAGATAACCGACACCCGCCAGGCTGTTTGGCAAGCTTTGGGGAAACTTTCACCCCTCCAGCGGGCTGCCATTGTGCAGCGCTATTACCTGGGCTTGAGCGAAAGTGAAATGGCCACCGAAGCCGACTGCGCGCCGGGGACGATCAAGTGGCGGTTGCATACCGCCCGAAAACGGTTGCGGGCGTTACTCCGCCCCCTTGGCCTGTGAGATCGGAGAGGAAGCGAGCAGCGAGGTGTGTAATGCGAAAAAGAGAAATTACTCAGGCATTGAAGCACATTGCCCAAGAAGCAATCCCGTCTCATCTGGATTTATGGTCGGTCATACAGGCTCGCTTAGCCTCAGGCGAGTCGATTGACTCATCGTCCGACAACCCATCTCCAACAGTTTCTACGCTAATGGTCTGGGAATCTTCCTCCCTCCTGGTGCAGTTCAAAAATAACGTCAAAAGTTTGGAGCTGAGACCCCATAGAGAAAGGAGATCGATCATGCTCAAGCGTTTGGCCTTGATCAGCAGCATCAGCTTGATCGCGGTGTTGGTCATTTTTGGGCTACAATTGGGATTTTTGCAACCGCTTGTTCAGTTGGCACCCAATGTTCAATCGCCGGAGGAAGATACCCCACCCAAAGAGACGCCGGTGTCCGTGGGCGATATTGTTCAGACCAATAAGCCGGCATGGATCCTCTTTGAAACTAACGACGGCGCTTTCATCACCAACGCCGACGGCACGAACTTGACTCGCCTGCCCGTCCCAGCCACGCAGCGGTACCTTCGCTGGTCGCCGGATGGGCAAAAAGTCGCTTTTACCTCGCTGGAGGCAGTCGATGTCTTCAACCTATATGTGATGGATGCCGACGGCGCTAACGTCACCCGGCTGACAGACCACCTGGCCGAAGATCAATATCCCGTTTGGTCGCCGGATGGCCGCCGAATTGCGTTCACCTCACGGGTTCTAAGCAACCATCATATCTACGTAGTCAATAGGGATGGCACAAATCTGATTGAGCTGAAGCCGGATGTAGCGGAAGACACAGTCTCCGGCAGCGGCAACCAGGCCCCGGTCTGGTCGCCCAACGGACAAAAGATTGGCTTTGTATCGAACCAAAAGCAAGGTCTCCAACCCTACATCATCGATGCCGATGGCACCGACCCAGTTGAGCTGCCAGACGACGCCGGCATGACTTTTGATTTGACCTGGTCCCCGGATGGACGGCAGGTTGCATTTTCGTCACTCACCAGGCCAAAAACTGACCGGCATCTTTACGTTATGGATGCCGATGGCACCGATAAGACAAACCTAACCCAGGGATCGGGGTTAACTTCTGCCTATGCTATCATGTGGTCTCCGAAGGGAGAACAGATTCTTTTTAGTTCGGGAGAAATGGGGGAGGCGGGTATCTACGTGATAAATGCCGACGGCACGAATCTGACCCGTTTGACGGATGAGGCCATGTCGGCCTGGTATGGGGTCTGGTCTCCTGATGGTCAACAGATCGCCTTTGCGGTTGGCCCTGATGTCGATGAAGCCAGACTGTATGTGATGAATGCCGATGGCAGCAACGTCACCCAACTGACAGATACGCCTGCGCTAATCTCCTGGATTGAGTGGTTGCCGCCTGCGGCAGGCCCACGCCTCCTGGTCGATAATTCCGGGAATGAAACGCCTGAATTGGAAGAGACACCACCATCTACTGCCGTTCCTCTGGCCCAACTGGCGCTGCAACCGGAGGACTTGCCCGAAGGAACTGAATGGCAGAGCAGAGGGCCGATAATCCTGGCCTCGCCGGGCAATCCTTTATTTAACAACTTCACTTTCGACGAAGAGGCAATTTCCGAAAATTATCACGTATTTGCTCTCGTACCGCTGCCTCAACTGGGGAGTGAGCTGGCAACGACGACCTCGGTGATCAATCACGTCTATCGATATTCCTCCCCAGAACAGGCCAAAGCCCAGTGGGAAAGTATGGTGGAAGCCCTTCAAAATAATGCTTTGCGTGAATTATTTCCTTCTGACTCCTCAACCGCCGAAGAAATATCTCGGGTGTTCATGACGGGCCTGGTGGGCGATGAGGGTGAGCACGTTTACTGGGGTCTCATTGTTAACCAAAATATTCTAAACTTGCTGGTGTTCGATCACATTCCGGCTGTAACCGGTGAGCCGAACCCACTTAGCCGTGAATTTTTTCTGTCCGCCCTGGATAAATTACAGCAGCATATGGATCTCGCCCTGGCTTCAAGTGAGAGGAAGACGCGATTGGGCTACGGCATCCAGACCAATCCCTGGGGTGATACGGATGCTAACATTAACCATCTCAAAACACTGGGGTTCGAGTGGGTCAAATTCCAAATGGCCTGGAAAGAGGTTGAACTGACACCCGGCGCCTATGACTGGAGCCGGTGGGATGAGGTCATCGAGACTTACGCCGCCAACAACATCAAGGTACTATTGAGCATTCCCAAGGCACCCGACTGGGCCCGCCCTGCCGACGATGACAAAACCATCGAAGGGCCGCCGGCCGACCCGGCTACCTATGCCGGTTTTGTAGCGAAGGTAGCCGAGCGTTACCGGGGACAGGTACAGGCCATCGAGGTTTGGAACGAGCAAAATCTGTGGTACGAAGCAGGTGGGCAGGGCCGTATCGATGCGGCCAGGTACGTTCAACTCTTGCAGCAGGCTTATCAGGCCATCAAAGCTGTTAACCCGGAGATGACGGTTGTCAGCGGCGGGCTGACCCCGGCGGGCACTATCGAAGATTTAGCCGTTGACGATGTCGAGTATCTTGAGCAAATGTATGCCAACGGCCTTAAGGGCTACTTTGATGCCCTGGGCGCGCACCCTGCCGGCTTTAACTGTCCGGCCCTGGCCGATTGGCAAACCATAACCTCTGAAGAAGCCACGGCGACGCACTTTCTGGAGCCGTTTGAAAATCGCCATCACGGTTGGTGCTTCCTGGGTACAATGGCAGCTTACCGGGAGGTAATGATAGCTAACGGCGATGAGAATAAACCGATTTGGCCGACCGAATTCGGCTGGGCAGTCGCTCAGAATTCAGCATCCGGTTTCGAGTATGCTCGTGACAATACGGCTGAGGAGCAGACTGCGTGGACTCTGGCGGCCTTTGAATGGGCCGCTGAACAGGAGTGGGTTGGCCCGATGTTCCTGTGGAATCTGGATTACGGGGTGAATGGAAATTACGGCGAACTGGGGTACTTCAGTATCATCGGCCAGCCGGTCTATGAAGCGCTGGCAAGGGATGAATAGCCATTTTGAGGTGATACAATTTGGCTCACAGCAGTTTTGCAACAGCCAGTTGCCAGAGGTAGAGGTAGAACTCCCCAGAGCCGACCAGGTCAAAAGCTTGGTCAGGGCTTCAAATGAAGTTAATTTGATGTTGATGGTTCCAGTATAGCTACTTCCCGGAAAAAATTGTCCTGCCAAAATATAGGTTTGAGGGTTGGGTTAGGGTTGGGTCAGTTAGACCCAACCCTATCAAGCGTACGGTTTATGTTTACTAATGCGACTTCGCCAGATTGTGCGGGCGGAACCATAAATACATGATCAGAAACAGGCCGCTGAAAATGGTGTAGCAGGTATGCAATATCCAGATGGGACCAATGGGCAGGCTGACCACATAAAGCCAATAGATAAGGTAGAAGTTAAAAAATCAACTAATCAAACTTGAAGATGATGGGTAGAAAAACACGGGAGACATCGTCATAGATGGTGATGACAACTTCATCCGGCGTGAGACTGACCAGCCCCAGGCTGTCGGTGACAGTCAGGGTAAAGGTCAGCACCGCCGGGTCAGCCGGTGCGGTAAAGGTCGTCACGCTCAGGTTGGGCGTGAACGTCACTGCCAGGCCGCCGGTCTGGCTCCATCGGTAGGTCAGTGGCAGGTCGCCGTCGGGGTCGCTGCTCCCGCTGCCGTTCAGCGTGACCAGGGCCAGGGTGTCCACCGACCGATCTAATCCGGCGTTGGCCAGCGGCGGCGTATTATACCCCCTGGCGATGACGGTTGCGGTTGCGGTGTTGTTGAACGGTTTCGGATCGGGCACATAGCCGGTCACGCCGGCGACGTTGGCGATTGTTCCGGTTCGGGTTGGCGCTACGGCAACCCGGAAGGCAACTGTAGCCACTTGGCCGGCATCCATGCTGCCCAGGTCGCACACCAGCCCGGCCGCGAAACTGCATGTCCCCCGGCTGGCGTTGAAGAATGGGTCAGGCGGGCCACTCTGATAGTGGTTGGCGATCTCGGCGGCTGACAGGGCGCGGCTAAAGAGGCCCACCTCGTCAAGCCGGCCCGCGAAAGGATACGAGCCGTCACCCCGCCGGCCGATGGTAAGGGGGACGGTATTGGCGGTCAGATCCGCGCCACCGCTGATGTTAGTCCGGCTGATTGCCAGCGTGCCGTTGTGATAGATGTAGGCCGCGTCGCCGGTGTAGACAGCAGCGATGTGGTTCCAGCCGGTTTGGATCACGTCCGGTGCATCCACACTCGTGGCCGAGTAGCCGGCCGGGATGAAGCGTAGCCCGTTGACGCCGGCCCCGCCGCCAGTGTGAATTTCGAAGGCTTCGTACCCCTTGCCGGTCAAAAACTGAACATCGTCCGTGCCCACGCCGTCCCACTGGAACCAGGCGCTCAGTGTGAACTGGAGCGTCTTGAAGGCGGGCGCGTCGGGCACGGTCAGGTAATGGCTGCCGCCGAATTGGACGGCGTTGGCGTACCGGCCCGCTACGCCGGCCGTGGGGCAGGTACTCCCGGCGCACGCAGCGTGGTTACCAAACCCCGAGGCATCGGAAAAGGCAGTGGCGCCGGCCGGTTCATCCAGGTGCAGCCAGAACACGGGATCGACAAATGTCGTCCCGGCCGGCGGTGTGTCGGTGAGCTTCACCCAGCCGATGGCGTCGTCGGGGCCGTGGTTGGTGACAACCAGGGTGTAGGTCAGATATGCGCCGGCTGCTACAAGGGGAGGATCGGCGCGTTTGCTCACGGCCAGATCCGCCGCCAAACCGGACGCGGCGCAGGCATCATTACAATACACGCGAAAGATGTACTCGTCCTCCTGCCCATTCCAGTGCGCGCCGGCCAGTAAAATATCCAAATCGCCGTCATTGTCGTAATCGCCCCACCGGGCCGAACTTTTACCCACGGCGGCCAGGCCGGCCCCGATGTCGGTAAAAGTACGACCTCCCGGAGTCGGGTCGTTGCGGTAAATGTGGGGAGTGGACGGCCAGCAGGAATCTATGCCCGAGAGCAAAATGTCCAGGTCGCCGTCATTGTCGTAGTCGCCCCAATCTACGGAACCCATGTAAATCCCGGCGAGGCCGGCGTTGATATTGGTAAAACTGCGCCCGCCTGGCGTTGAGTCGTTGCGATACACCTGGGCCAGGAGAGTGTCGCCGGCGTCTCTGCCTGAAAGCAAAATATCCAGGTCGCCGTCGTTGTCATAATCGCCCCAGGCCACTGCGCTACATTCCACCCCAACCAGCCCCGCGCTGGCGACGGTATCCAGTTCAAACTGGTTGTTGTGATTGCGATACACCTGGGTGACAGGCCCGCTGCTGTTTCCCGCCAGCAAGATGTCCAGGTCGCCGTCGTTATCGTAGTCGCCCCAGGCCACCGCGCTGTCCATTACATCGGTCAGCCCGGCATTGATGTCGGTAAAGGTCCGGCCTGTGCCCGGCGCCGGATCATTGCGGTAGAGGCGGGACACGCGCGTGAAGCCGGATTTTTGCCCGGTCAACAAAATATCCAGGTCGCCATCGTTGTCGTAGTCACCCCAGGCTACCGCGCTGTAATCCACACCAGTTAGCCCTGCGCTGGCCGCAGCATCAGCATTAAATACGCCGTTATCGTTGCGATACACCGTGGCGATGGGGTTGATGGCTAAACCGCTGCCGGCGTCCCCGGTGAGCAAGATGTCCAGGTCGCCGTCGTTATCGTAGTCGCCCCAGGCCGCAGCAGCGCCATAACGCACATTGGGCAGCGCGGCACCGGCGACAGTATCGGTGATAAAGAGACCGTGGTCATTGCGGTAGAGTTTGGTTTCGCCGCTGGTGGGGGCATTATTGCCAAAGAGCAGAACGTCCAGATCACCGTCGTTATCATAGTCGCCCCAGACCGCGCGTTCAATACCCGGTAAATTGGCCCCACTATCCGTAAAAGTGGGCGCAGTGCTGCGAGAGAATATCTTGCCGGCCGTAAACTGCCACTGAGTGGCAGAAAGCGGCGCGGTGCCGGTGATATTCAGCGTGCCGGTGGTCGCAATCACGTACACCAATTCGCCTTGATGGAAGGCCCGCCGGGGGGTAAAGGTAATGGTTCCGCCACTGACGCCGTAGGTTTCTGTTAATACGCCGCTGTGCATGGCGTGGATGACAAAGGTGCGGCTGGTGACCGTGGCCGCGTCCATCGGCTCGTCGTAGATGATAGAAACCGTTGTGGTCAACGGGGCGCTGTGGCTGTTGCGAGCCGGGTTGAGGATAGGATTGCCCGGCGCAGCCAGGCTGGTAAAAACAATGACCAGGGTCAAAATCAAGCCCAGGCTGAGACTTAAGATCATAAAGAGGTGTTTGATTTTCATTGGGTTCTCCTTAATAGTGGTTTCGTATCCCATCGGGAGTTGGATAATCTCATCGTGAGTGGTCATCAGTTTGGCCGCCTGGATTATCTGGCCTAACGGTTGGTAGGGTATGGCTGCCATACCGCATTTGAAATATCTCATTCAAGATCCATCCGGCTATACTCGGGCTTAAAACAGCCTGTCCTTTACTGACCACGCGGATGGCTGCAATAATTTCAGATGGTTGACATACATCTTTATCCAGGTAGCCCCAGGCGCCTTTTCTGAACAGGTCCACAATCAGGTATTCCTGGTTATTGTGGGCGCTCAATACCAGAATTTTGCTGTGAGGATACGCCTGGTTCAAACGCGATACGGTTTGCCCGCTCTGCACAGACACGGCTTCAAAATCCAACAAATTCACCCCGGGGTCAAACTCCCCTTGCAATTCAAGGGCGGTTGCTTCACCGCGCGCCTCGCTCACACAGGTCAGGTCGGTGATGTGCTGGAGCCAGGTGCGTATCGTCTGGCGAAAGGCATTGTTTTCAACAACAAGTAACACACAGATTGGGTTATGCATAACACATCTACGACATCTCAGATCATTTGGACAACTGATCAAACCTCTTTAAGTATAAACCAATTGGGGGTACAAAAATTTACCCGGTTGGGTACAAAAATGTACTGTTTTTAGCGGGGTAATTTGTGTCTCTGGAGGGCATTTTTTGTATAAAAAAGGCGCTGCAGATTCTAAAATCCACAACGCCGGATGATGTTAGGGCAAAAATAGTTTATTCGCAGGGTTCACTACCAGCCTGCTGGCCAGGCCCGTTCTGAGCTTGTTGTCGAAGGACTTTGGCTGGACGGGGCTTTCACCCGCAACGATTCTTTTCACTCGGCAGTTCCAGTTTCGTCTGCCCAGGTCCAGGTTTCTTGAACTGCATCTACCACAACTTCTGGAAGCGAGAACCAGAGGAGGTGATTCGCCCCTTCCACCACCACCACTCTGGAATTGGGTATATCTTCCTTGAGTCGGGGCGCTTGCTCAATAGCATAGGTATCCAGATCACCAGCCACGATCACAACAGGCACGGAGACCTCACCAAGACGTGCACTCAATATCTCAAGATATGGAGGAATGATTCTATCCTCGTCGGCACCGGCTTTGACGTGACTGGGGCGTACTTCGAGGCCCATAGTCGCGGAGTAGCTGGGAGGAACTGTGTCAAGGGGAGCGAAGTACTCTACTGACTCTTCTAGAAACGCTGGTCCCATAATGTGATATCCAATAGGTACGTACAAGGTGTGAAGGACAAAATCGCCAAGAACTGGCGTTCGTACGATTTCAGAGATTGGATCGGAGGGTCGTTCTCTGGGATACGGAGCCACGCCAAGCAATACGATGCCGGCCAGATCGTCTGGATAGTCCAATGCATACTGCAACGAGATCACGCCACCCCACGATTGGCCAACCAGCACTGGTTTCTTGATGTTGAGTTGCTGCAAGGCACCGTGTATTAGGCGGGTCTGCACAGAAGGGGTCACATCCTCGTATGCCGGGCGCTCGCTATAGCCAAGGCCAGGTCGATCAAAGAAGATTGCCTGATAATTCGTCGCTACGGGGTCAGATAGAGGTGATAAGGTAAAATCTTGTATCTTACCATATCCACCTGGGATAAACACAACTGGACGCCCAGAACCTTCGCTGAGATAGTGCAGATGCAATCCCTCAACTGTAACGAACTCGGCAGGAGGATACTCTGCCTCTGCCTGACGAACGAGGTGGTCAGTATAGAGCTTGAGACCTACAAGCACAACGGCTAGCGTGAGCAGCAGAATGCCAATAGACCGGACAAGGCATACGCCTCTGTTGTTTTTCCCCTTTTGCTCCTCCACCATGCGAGTCTCCTCTCCTGTGCTTTTTAGTCGGCAGCCCACTCATCCCCGGCATTCTCTACCTGCTGCCGCTCCCTGGCCAGTTTTTCTTCCAAGGCCCTGACCTCGGCCTGCAAAGTGTTGGCCTCCTGGTTCAGGGCAGCCAGGAGATTCTGCTCCATCTCGATGATGATCTGGATGCGCCGGTTTTGGTGGGCCAGCCTGGCCTCCTCTCGCAACAGGGAAGGTCGATCTTGACGAAAAGTCCATATCAACGGCAGCAGCTTAACGTACAGACCGACCAGGAACCTGGGCAGGTAGGGGGGGATAAAGGTGGGGGATTGTTCCATCTCGGCGGCGATTTTGGCCCGCTCGGTGGAAAGCAGGGCCTGGAGTTCATCATAGCGCCCGGCCGCCAGCAGTTCTTTACATTGCTGTTTTAACGTCTTATACTGCATTTTTTGTGAGTGTTCAGTCCCCAAACAATAGAACGCTGATAATGCTCTGACTCATATGTGACTATCATTCCCGCCGTAAACACAATGCAAACCTTTGTAGGGTGTACGTACCAGCCTGCGCCTCCAGCCAAAACACCGGCCTTGGCGTGGGAGTGGGTTGGCGCTGCGGTCCGGATCGCAACAGGGGCCAGAGCAGCGTGGCCAGCATAGTCAACACCAGCAGCAGGATAATCAGGGTGGTTATCAGACCGGGCTTACGGCTTTCCGAGTCCTTCAGAAGGGATTCGTCGTCCGGTATAATCATTAGCTTGGACATAAGTTCCTACGCCGATTGACGGTAGTTACCGGCCTACCGGATTCAACTGAGTCATAGCTTCCTGTAAACAATCCTGGTGGCCAATCAGCATCAACAGGTCGCCCCGGCGTAGCTTGGTGTCGCCATGGGGCACCAGGATCTCGCCGTTCCGGCGCAGGCCCAACACCAGGGCGTCGCCCGGCAGGTTGATATGCCGTAAAAGCCGGCCATCCAGCCGGGAGCTGGTCAGTTCGATCTCCCCTACTTCCACCCCATCGGCGTGGTTAGCCAGCATATCAAAAGCAGCCGGAAAATGCAAGGCCCCTTCTAAGGCCAACACCGTGGCCAGTTGAGGCTGGATAACCCGCACCCCTAACTCCGTCATCTGGACAGCCATACGGGGGTCGTTGGCCTGGGCGATCAGGTGGGGTACACCAAACTTCTCGCCAGCCAGGCAACAGGCCATCATGTTGATCTCATCAGAGGGGCTGACGGCGACCAGGGCCGTGGCCGAATCTGCCCCGGCGGCAGCCAGCACCGTTGGATCGGTTGGATCACCCTCGATCACCGGCAGATTCCGCCGTTCAGCCCGCCGCGTCTGCCGCCGGTCGAGGCCGATCAGGGTCAGTTGTTCGCCCGTCTGCTGCAATCGTTCGGCCAGCAGGATGGGCATTTCACTTAGCCCCACCAGGATAATGCCTTGTCGAGTTTCGGCAGCCTGTGGCTGGAAGATACGGTTGAAAATCAAAGGCGACATGGTACAGGTCACGATTGCCACCAAAATGATGGCCGAATCAATGGCCTCATTGATGATGCCTAAATCTAGGGCGATGGCGGCCGCAGCGATGATCAGGGACAACCGGGCTGACAGCAAGCCCCCGGCGGCAAAAGTTTCCCGCCATGAGTAGTGGAGGCGGTAAAGCAGGGCGGCGGCAAACTTAATGACATAAGCGATGGCCAGCAGCAGTGGCACCAACAGCATGGCCTGGGATGAACTCAACAAGGCCGGCAGGTCGAACTGGACCCCGACCATAATGAAAAAGATGGGAATAAAAAAGCCAAAGCCGATGGCGTCCATCTTCATGTGCAGTTCCGACCCTTCTCGCCGGGCCAGCAGGGAAATGACGGCGCCGGCCAGAAAAGCACCCAGAATAACCTCGGTGCCCAGCCATTCTGAGAGAACGATAAAGGCCACCATCAAGGCCACGGCCCCCCGCACACGAATCTGGGCGGTAGGGTGGGCCAGCTCCTCAATCAACCGGGGCAAACCGGGCAGCCTGGCCACCAGTTTCCCCACCCGGACCGCCACGGCAAAGGCCACCAGGAGCAGCAGCACCAGCAGCACCTCCAGGGTCAAGCCCCGGCTGAAGATAACCACCTCCACCGTAATCAGCACCAACGTGCCAAAGTCGGCCACCAAGGCTGACATCAGTAGGGTCTGGCCGTAGCGGGTCGACATTAAGCCTCGCTCCTTGAGGACCGGCACCACGATGCCCAACGAAGTGGTGCTCAGGATGAGGGCGATCATAATAGGCTCCATAACCAGGCCCATTCGTAACAACATTTCCGCAACCAGGAAGGCAATTACCAGGGTCAGGCCAAAGACGACCAGGCCCAACTTGATCGGGTTATACAACGGTCGATTATTGTCCGCCCTGCCGTTCGCTCCGGCCACAATGACCTGGAAATCTATCTCCAGGCCGGACAGAAACATCAGGTAGGTGAAACCGAAGATGGTCAAAAATTCCAGGGGCAGGCTGGGTTCAATCAGGTTCAAGCCGCTCTGGCCGACGATCATTCCGGCGATAATCTCGCCGACCACAATCGGCAGGCGTAATTTGCGCAGCCGCGAAGCCAGTAGCGGCACAAAAACGGCCAACCCGGTAATCAGTAATAATGATACAAAGGAAAACTCGGCTTGTTCCATGACTCAACTTTCTATATTTCTACCCCAATCAGGTGGCAGGTGGCCAATTTTACCGGCGACCTGTCACTTGCCACTTGCGACCGGCCCGGTTGGCAAACTGGGAGTGGACTAAACGTATCGTCAAATCTGGGATATATTCGTTAGCAAATGCTTGGGATACAGTTTTCGGCGTGTGAGTGAGGATAACAAAGTCCCCCCGGTTCGGACAAACTCCTCGGTCCATCGAGGCGTACAGTCATTGTATCACGCGGGTCCATTGCTGACAACCAAGATAAGCAAAAGGGCGCATTTCAATTTGGGGGCAAGTATATTGTGGAGTCGAGGCTTCAGCCGGTCGTGGCCCCGTTTGAACCGGCTGACCCGCAGGGGGCTTCGCACAGCCTCGACTCCAAAGGCTTAATCAGTTGCTAAATCATAACTCGCCTCAAAACTGAAACTCACCCAGGCAAAGCCTATACCACGTGCGCCCCGACGTAACGCTCCCTGAGCATCTCATTCAGGCCCTGGCGGTAGCTCTTCACGGCCAGGGGTAGGTAGTCCAGGATATCCTGGGCAGTGATGCCGTCTTCTCCTTTGTCCTCGGCGGCCAGGTCGCCGGATAGACCGTGCATAAACACGCCCATTCTCACAGCCTCGGGCACGGCCAGCCCCAGGCCGAACATCGCGGCAATGGCCCCGGCCAGGACGTCACCCGATCCGGCCGTGGCCATCCCGGAATTGCCACTCATGTTGATAAAAACCCGTTCATCGGGATAGCCGATCAGCGAGTGGGCCCCTTTCAGGACGATCACCGCCTCTAATTCTTGGGCCGTATGCTGCAAAGTGTCGATGAGGTTGGTCTTGATTTCGGGTACAGCCATTTTGGTCATTCTGGACATCTCGCCCAAATGGGGGGTTAGCACGGTTTCGGCCTTTCTAGCCTTGAGGATCGACAAATCCTGGCAGAGGGCGGTAATGCCGTCCCCGTCGATGAGCAGGGGTTTGTCAATTTCCCGGGCCAACTCCCTGGCCAGTTGTTGGGTTTCTTCGACCAGGGATAAACCGGGCCCGAGGACCACCATATCCATGCGGGCCGACAGCTCCAGTAAAGTCCGTTTATTCGCCAGGGCGATGCTGCCTGAACCGGTTTCTTGCTGGGGAATGAAGACAATTTCGCTGCCTTTATTGGCGATGAAGGGAGTGACGGACTCGGGGGCCGCCAGGCGGGAATACCCGCCCCCGGCTTTCAAAAAGGATAAAGCGGCAAAATAGGGCGCGCCAAAGTAGCTGGCTGCCCCGGCAATGAATAAGGCCTGGCCAAACTGTCCCTTGTGCCCACTTTTGTCTCTGGCAGGCAGGGCCAGCGGCTGGTTGATTTCTACTTTGAGCGCATCGACCTGGTAAATGGCGGGCGGAAAGGAGATGTGTGACACGTATAGCTGGCCACAGCGATCATAGCCGGGGAAAAGCATGTTGCCGATCTTGGGCAGGCCGAAGGTAACGGTGTAATCTGCTTTGACCGCAGTGCCCATCACCTGGCCGGTATCCCCATGCACTCCCGAAGGGATGTCAACGCTGAGCACCGTTCGCCCGCTTTCGTTGATCATCTCGATGACACCGGCATACAGCCCCCCGACCTCACGGGTCAGGCCGGTGCCAAAAATTGCGTCGACAATGGCATCGCAATGGATCACCTCTGTTTTGATCGATTCAACCGACTGGAGCTGCTGCACTTCGATGGGTAAGCGAGAGACGATATCGAGATTGAGTTTGGCCGCTCCCTTGAACCTGCCCGGATCACCTAAAATAAAAACCTTAACCGCTCCGCCATTCGAATGGATTTTTCGGGCCACCACAAAGCCATCGCCGCCGTTGTTACCCAGACCACAGAAAACAAGAAATCGTTTGTCCTTGATCCCGACCTTTTGTAACAGAACGGCGTAAGTGGCATAGCCCGCATTTTCCATTAAAAGTTCCTCGGCAATGCCAAATTTTTCGATGGCCGTGCGATCCAAGTTTCTCATCTCGGCCACCCGGCTGACTTTCATGTTACCGCTCCTTCTATGCTAGGTTCTGTTGACATTTGCCGATTTCGCACGCTTCGATACGCCTACAAAGGCACTCAGCATGCGAAATCGGTCCAAAAACGCATCCTGAGTAGGCTGAGCGCAGCGAATGCCGTATCGAAGGGGCGTTTTTGGGCTAACCAAGTGAAATGTCAACAGAACCTCTGGTTTTCGGGGCGAAATCCGTAGCTGAGGCATCATATCTCAGCGGGGCATAGGGATGCCCCCGCCTACGTTTCGCACCGGGTACGATGTTAACCAATGATGATATCATCCAAGCGCTGTTTGGGCAGGTGATGGATCAAATCTCTTAATCATCATTCCTTTGTCGAAAAGCTGTAGATGGTGGTCTGGGTATAGGTTTCACCCGGTTTCAGCACGGTCGAGGGAAAATCAGGTTGGTTCGGGGAGTCCGGGAAGTGCTGGGTTTCCAGGCAGAACCCGGAGCGCTTTTTGTACACCTGACCGCCTTTGCCGGTGATGCTGCCATCTAAAAAGTTACCAGTGTAAAACTGCATGCCAGGCTCGGTGGTATAGACTACCAACACCCGGCCACTGGTTGGTTCGTAAACTCTGGCGGCCAGGGTTAGTGGCTCATCCCCCTTATTCAGCACCCAATTATGATCGTAGCCCCCGGCAGAACGCAACTGTTCGTCATCCTGCTCGATCCTGGCTCCAATCGTCATAGACTGCCTGAAGTCCAGGGGGGTGCTCTCGACACTTCTTAACTCGCCGGTCGGAATCAGGGTTTCATCAGCCGGGGTAAATCGATCGGCATTAATCATGATCTCGTGGCCCAGGATATCTTCCGAGGTCGGGCCGGCCAGATTGAAATAGGAATGATTGGTTAAATTGAGGACTGTCGTTTTATCTGTGGTGGCTGCGTATTCTATCTTCAATTCGTTGTCATTGGTCAGGTTGTAGATGACCGTAACTGACAGATTGCCGGGATACCCCTCCTCGCCGTCTCGACTGAGGTAGGTCAGTTTGACCCCCCCCTCGTCATCACCCTCGACGGTTTCGGTGCTCCAGACGGCCTTGTCAAAGCCCTTGAGGCCGCCGTGTAGATGGTTCTGGTTGTTGTTTTGGGCCAGGGTATATTCAACCCCCGCCAGGGTGAATTTACCGTTGGCAATCCGGTTGGCATAACGTCCGACGATGCAGCCAAAATAGGGGTGCTCCTGCAGATATCCGGCCAGAGTATCAAACCCCAGCACCACATCCTCCCTTTTGCCGGTTCGATCCGGCACTATGAGGGAAACCACAATGCCCCCGTAATTCGTGATTTTCGTCTCTACGCCATTGTCATTGGTCAGGATGTAGAGATCAACCAGTGTTCCGTCTGCGGTTTTTCCGAAAGTTTGTTTTTGAAGATTCATTATTCCCTCCGTATTTTTAATTCTACCATTTAGTAAAAGGATGTTGAATCAGGTTGGAATTGAAGTAGCGGGGATCTCCGGTGACCTCTTCGCCCAACCAATCCGGTTTTTCGAAGACCTGATCCTCGCCTTGCAACTCCACTTCAGCCACCACCAGGCCCTCATTATCTCCAAAAAACTGGTCAACTTCCCATGTCAAGCCGCCGTACTGAACCAGGTAACGGTTCTTTTCAATCAAGGGCTTTTGGCAAAGCTCATCCAGCATCTGGTCCGCTTCCTGCACTGGAATCTCATACTCAAATTCCAGCCGGGAAGCGCCCACGGTCAGCCCCTTGACCGTCAGATAACCTTTGTTATCGATCGTGCGCACCCGCACAATTCTTTCCTTCTGAGTGTTTAAATACCCCTGGCGATATTTCGTACCTTTTGCCGTTTGCCAGGTCCCTGCCTGTACCAGAAATTTCCGTTCAATCTCTTTACCCATCGCTGCCTCCACCAAATAATACTCTTTACTTCCCACCTACTCCGGCAGAGGGGCCAAGCCCATAATCCGCTTGATGGCCAACAAATAGTTCACATTCTCATACTCTTGTAAGCCCAGCATCTCCCTGGCCTGCAGTACGGCCGCTACGTTTTCAGACTCGACCGCCACCGTCTGGATGGCCGCCCCGTTGATGAGCAGTTCCGCAATTTCCGTAATACACCCGTTCACGGTAAAGCCAAAACGACGCTTAAAGACATGGGCGATGAACAAATACGGATGCGGTTTGATGATTTCCTCGAGATATTGGCTGAGGGTATAGGCTGAGCGTTTGAACTCCGGCAAACTGACTCCAAAGGCCGGAAAAACCTGCTCCCGGATTACCTCGGCCGGCATGGGAAATTCCCCTTTCATGCGCGGATTCCACTGCTCCAGGCCCTTTTCTGCCTGTATGAAGACCTTAATATCCATGACATTATTGCGAATTTTGGTGTTGTTCTCGTCGTTCTGAGCGGAGATAATGTAAATTTCTGAGCTCTCCCGGATTCGTTCGCAGGGGGAAAGTTTTCTGATTTTTTCCGTGACCAGCCCAAAATTTTGGGCAAACGCCCGGAATTCATAACGGGGTATAATTTCTTCCATAGGCCCCAGTCCCTCCTGTTGCCTGCAGTAATCAGCATTGTATCACGCTTGTCCATTGCTGACAACAGGCTCTGGGAGACTGCAACTGATGCTGAAGGCATCACAATCAAGCAAGACGAATCCGCCAGCCAAAAGGGTCTTCTTGGCAACCGTACTGAATGGCGGTGATCTCCTCGTAGAGGGTTTGGGATAATTCACCCGTTTGACCGTCCGCGACCTGGAGATCTTCGCCTTTGTAACAAATCTGGCCAACAGGGGAAATGACCGCAGCCGTACCGGTGGCAAACGCTTCCTTCAAAGCCCCGTTCTGACAGCCACCAACCACCTCGTCGATGGAAATGGGACGCTCCGAAACGTTGAGGCCCCAGTGCCTGGCCAGTTGAAGCACCGAATCTCTGGTGATACCTGGCAGAATAGTGCCGTCAAGCGGGGGGGTCACCAGTTCGTCTTCGATCACAAAGAAGATATTACTGGTGCCAACCTCTTCCACGTACCTATGCTCTTTGGCATCGAGCCACAGAACCTGGGTATAGCCTTGCCTGGCGGCTTGCCGTGAAACCAGGAGGGTGGGGCCATAGTTGCAAGACGTTTTGACTTCGCCCGTCCCGCCCCTGGCGGCACGCACATACCCATCGGAGACGTAGATCCTGGTCGGGTTGAAGCCTTCCCGGTAGTAGGCCCCCACCGGACAGAGGACGATGTAAAACAGGTATTCCTCGGCCGGCCTGACCCCAAGGGATGGCTCGGTGGCGATCATGGTGGGCCGAATGTAGAGTGATGTCCCGGCCAAGGTGGGTATCCATTCCCGGTCGAGTAAAACCAGTTCCTGTATGGCCTGGAGGAACAGCCCTGGATCCACCTCTGGCATAACCATTCTGCGGGCCGAAGCGTTCATGCGTTCAATATTTTTCTCAGGCCGAAATAGACCGATGCCGCCGTCTGCCAAATGATAGGCTTTAAGGCCCTCAAATACCTCTTGATTGTAGTGCAGCACCATGGCGGTCGGATCAAGCCTTAAGGGTTGGTAGGGTTCAATCCGGGCGTTGTGCCAACCTTTGGGCCTGGTGTAATCCATGAGGAACATATGATCGGTGGTATATTTGCCAAAGCCCAGTTCAGAGTCTTCAGGTCGTGGCTTTTGGCCAATCGTGGTGGATTTTATCACTTTGATTTCCATCGCTAGTAAGCTCCTCTTAACTCTCGTCCGCAGCCAATCGCCGGGCTGTTCGGCTTAAAATTTCAAGGGCTTCGTCGATGTCGTCCAAATGGGTCCGGTAACTGACGACGGCGGTCCGCAGCACGAACTTGCCATCGACGTGGGTGGGACTGACGAAGATACGACCGTCATCCTGAACGGCTTGCATCAACCGCTGATTGAACGCGTTTGCATCCCCTCGTTTGGGGAGATAACGGTAGATTACAATCGACAAATCGGGGTACGGACCGACTTCAAAGCCGTCAATTTGCTGAATCTGCTCATAAAAATAGCGGGCAAGCTGAATCTTTTCCGATAGAGCGGCCTGAAATGGAGCGACGCCCAACAATTTCAGCGGCAGCCATACACGCAGTCCTCGAAAATGCCGGGTCAGTTCTGGTGATAACTCGGCCGGCGATAGCTCCTCAACTCCCTCCAGGGCCGTCTGAAGGTAGGCGGCTTCTGCATTGTAGGAGGCATACAGCTTTTGCCGGTCTTTAACTATAACGGCTCCGGTACCATACGGCAAAAACAACGTTTTATGCGGATCCAGGACAATGGAATCGGACTGGTCCATGCCTTGTAAGACGGTCTTGCCTTCTGGACACAAGGCAAAAAAGGCGCCATACGCCCCATCCAGGTGGAACCACAGGCCGTGGGCAGCGGCGATGTGGCCGATGTCCAATAATGGGTCCACGGCACCGGTATTCGTTGTCCCGGCTGAGGCCACAATCAGCCAGGGTTGTAAGCCTGCCTTTTTATCGGCCACAATGGCCTCAGTCAGGGCCATTGGGTCCATGCGGTAACCGGCATCGACGGGCACCGTTCGCTTGATGCACTGACCTAAGCCGGCTACGTGCAGGGCTTTGTCAATACAATGGTGCACATGCTCTGTGACATAAACAACGGACCGGCCGATGGTCTCACCTACGATGCCGCCGGCATCGCGGGCGGTCACGATGGCTGTTAAGTTGGCTATGCTGCCGCCCGATGACAAATTGCCGGCGGCCGTATCGGGATAACCGACTATGCCGGCCATCCAGCGTAACAGCATATTTTCCATGCGCACGGCCCCCGGGCAAGCAAAAAAGAGACCAGCGTAACGATTGAACACCGCAGCCAGGTAGTCGCCGAGCGCGGCATGAAACACCCCCCCACCGGGGATATACCCCAAATAACGCCCGGATTTGGTATTAAGTCCTATTGAGTCGACGTTTTCTCGCAGTAAGGCCAGGACCTCGTCTATCCCAATGCCTGCCTCGGTAAGGGGGGAATCGTAGAGGGCCCGGCCATTACCAGCAGCGGCGGTATAGACAGGGGCGTCGGCAAGCTCTTCCAAATAACTGTTGGCGTAAGCAATAACCTGTTTTAACAACTGTTCCCGTTGTATAGCAGTTGGCTCCAGTCGTCGGGCCGTTTTTTCGAGTTGTCTAATTTGGTCCATTGAATGACATTCTCCTCGTTAGATGTCGAATCTCGTGGATAAGTTGCTTGATGTGAGCCAAGTTGGTGTTTGGATTCATAAAAACTAAACGCAAGTATCGCTCACCGTTAAAAGCGGTGGTGGAAAGATAGAAATCGCCCTGAGCGGTTAATTCGTCTCTGAGTGTCAATTGCAGGGCATCATCCCCCTTAATACGGAAGCAAAGAATATTGGCCTGGGGTTTTACTGCACACTCGAAATCTGGTAGTGGCCGAATATATTCATACGCTTCCTTTGTTACTTGAAATTGCTGCTCAATGTATTCAGCAATCCCCCGCTCGCCAAGTGCTGCCAAGACCAAAAACAATCTCAACCCCAGCCCTGCTTTAGTACATTCAACCGTGCGATGAATGAAATCAAAACCTGGTTGCTCTTTTTCATGGAACAGGTAACTGGCTTCTTGTTCGAAGGCGTTATCTAAAGTGCGAAAATCACGCACCAACATGGCAGCGCATAATGTAGGAGTGCGCATCAACTTATGTGCATCCCATACGAGCGAATCTGCCAGCTCAACACCTTTTAATCGCTTTCTGTACTTATCAGACAATAGGGCACTGGCTCCATGAGCCCCATCGACATGGAACCATAGGTTATGCTCTTGGCAAAATTGGCCTATCTCATACAATGGATCATAAAGGCCGACCGCAGTGCTACAGGCATTGGCCACGAGAGCAATAGCCCTTTGGCCATCATTCGTCAAGCGTTTATATGCGGAGGGCAACCTGTCCGGGATTACTACACCTCTATCATCAACCTCTAATTGATAAATCGCCTTGTGACCGAGACCCAAGATACCTGCTGCCCGGGCAATTGAGTAATGGCACGCAGCCGGCGCGAGTAGGGCCAAATCATCTGGATTTCCCTCCTGCCAAACCTGCGGCGCAATTCGGCTGCGAGCAGCAATTAGGGCCGTCAGGTTAGCCAGAGAGCCGCCATGCGTTAAAATACCACCGCCAAAAGTTTGCTCACCATCACCTGGCATTTTCAAAGGAGCGGGTTGCCAGCCAACTTTTTCCAATAACCAATTTACAACATAATACTCGATACTGGCCGCCCCCGGGCCCATCTCATAAATCGACATGGCATTATTGGTAAAGCCATCGATTAGCGACCCTAAAGCTCCGGCATAGTGCGGAACCGCACATTGATGAGCCAGATAAGCAGGATGATGCAGTCGGGTGGTCGATGATAAATATTTTGTTATAAATTGGAATAGATTTTCTCCAGACAAACCTCCATTGCTAACATGCGCCGCTAATTCCAGATCGGTTATTAGTTTTTCCATAGGGGCTTGGGCTATGACCGGCTTCTGTTTGGATATTGATTCTTGGTAATAATCATTCAGGGCATTTATTATAAGTTTGGCATCGGATAAGAAAGACATAGTTATATAACACCTATTTGAGCTTTTCGATAAAATCCTCGCGGATGGGATAGAAGATGTCCAACATGACAAAAGGTTCATGGCCAAGGCATGTATCGCTATGCGGGACATTGGCCGGGATACAATAAAATTCTCCCTTTTGCACAAGGCGTTCCTCATCCCCGATGCGCAGCTTAGCCTGGCCAGCATAGACCATACCAATTTGCTCGTGGGGGTGTGAATGGGTGGGCACAGTATAACCGGGCAAGGTGGCGTTGAGGACCATCATCATCTTTTGGCCTTGCAGACCGGTCAGGACCGTGGTTTCCAGCCCCGGCAGTTGGGTCAACCTGGGAGCGTCTGCCGGATTGATAAAGTAAGGGGGCTTTTCTGGAGCTATATGGTCTTCTCCTGACCAGTCATATTCCATTTCACGAGCGGTTTTCAGGGCAGTTTCTGGATTGATTAGCCGAGAAACCAGGTACAAGGACATATTGATGCCGGCCGAGATACCACCTGAAAGAATAATCCGGCCATTATCAACGTATTTCACATTTTTGATGAGGGTGGTATTGGGGGCTCGTTGGGCCAGTTCGTCAAAACAGGTGTGATGGGTAGTGGCTTTCAACCCGGCCAATAAGCCGGCCTCGGCTAAGATCAGCGCTCCGGTACAAACGGAAAGCAATAACTCCAGCTTTGGGGCTAAGGCTTTGACCCAATTGAGGATGGCTTGGTTTTTCAACGCGGCTCGTGAACCAATGCCGCCCGGGATCAGCAAGATGTCCGGTTCAGGGCAATCTAACAGGCTATAGTCAGGCATTACCCGCAGGTTGTTGTGGGTCTTGATTGGCCGGTCGCTTTCAGCCACGATATAGACCTTAAAATGTGGCTGATGGTTGACTTCGTTGGCCAGGTTAAAAACTTCAAAGGGGCCACAAAAGTCAAGTTCTTCTACATCATCAAATAGCAAGATGGCAAGATTGCGAGTCATTTAGATCCTCCTATGATTTTTCAGGCAGATTATATGACCTAATCCACTTTTAAGAAAATATTTCAACCTGGGCGATTGGCTGATCTTTCTGGAGGCTACAGCGGGCTTACCTGGCACACAAAAAGACCCTAAAGGTCTCCAAGGTGGTGTTTATTATCCAAGAAAGGCTCGAATACACCAGAAAACTATGGGATATTCGACTCTGGTAAGGCCTTTAGGGTCTGGATGTCAACAACGACTGAAGTCGTTACTACCTGTGCCTGCCTGGGTACGAACTCAAAATTTTTTTCTAAAAAGCTATAGCCTGTCCTATTTCGTCTTATTTCTCATCATTATTACGCCTCTCCTGAGACTGGCGCGGGTCGATGTTCAGTACTCGCAGAAGTTGGCCGACGTTGATGTCGGTTGGAATGCCCTGCTTGTGCCAGTGATAGCGACAGCCGCAATAGTCCAACAGGACACCCTGGGCCGGAATGCCCAGGTCTTTGGTCTGCCAGCCACCGGAGACGTTGGTCAGGGCACAGGAGATACCGACAATGCCTACGGCGTTACCCTCTACCGGCTCCAAGCCACCCTTTGAAAAAACCGACAATTCGTGAGGCAGAATGAGGACCTCGAAGCCATGCTTCTGGCCCAGTTTGGTCAATTGATGAATCCGGCAGCCGGGTGTGCAACCGAGGCAACGGGAGCCAAACGGGGTCAGGTGGGCCTGACACAGGTCGTCCGGTTGGGCCTTCATACAGGGTGGGACCAGGACGATCTTCCGGGCGGTAGTACGAAACGCTTCCCGAAAAGCCCGGTTCAGGATCTCCGTGCCGACCATGTTCAGATGATACTCGACCCGCCGCCGACCGCAAAAAATAACATTCTCTTGCCAGCGGTAACCGGGGTGGCTTTCGGCCAGGAACCGCTCGACGTGGGGGGTGTAACGCCCCAAAACCGTTTCGCTACGAGCCTCGAACCAGGCCGCGAAGGAGATAGCCATGGCCAGACTTTCGGTTGCTTCCCCGGCAGGTTGACTGGCCAGGAAGTCTCGCCACCGGCCCAGTCGCTTGACTTCCTCCCTGAAGTCGCCGGTTGCGGCCAGCCAAGCCAACAGTTGATCGAGGTGGTCCAAGGTCGGGGTCGGGATTTCAGCCGGTTGGTAGTTACGGGGCAGCAAAAAGATACTCCCTAACACACCCCGCAGGAAATCGACGGCTGACTTCAACAAGTCTCTCTGCTGGCGCAGGTGCACCAGGGTGGTCAGTATTCGCCGAGGCACCCTGGTCAGGCCAAGGGCATCGCCAGCGTAAGTGCGCCACAGGACGCCCAGGGTTAACCACTCAAAAGTGTATTCGGCCTGGGTGCGAGGTGTTTCATGACCGGTCTGTTGCAGGTAGGTCTGAAAGGCTTCGATGGCCCCCCTAGCCCCCCAGGGGGGGGAATCTTGCTCGGCCCCCCTAGCCCCCCAGGGGGGGGAATCTTTCACAACCCGGGAACGGTTTGCGGCCTCGGCCAGTAGTTCGTCGGTGAAGGCGGCAATGTCCCGGTAATATTGTTCCGACCGTTTCTGACCGTCTCGCAGTGAATAGGTGATCACTTCCATAAGTAGCTCCGTTCGCATCTGAGGTTGCTCACTCCTCAATAGGGCCAAGTCAGAATAGCCCATACATCTGGTCCGGACCAAGTGTTTCGGGAAAACGAGCCCGCAGGGCTTGCCGGGCAGTATAGCACAGATGGCAGGCATCCACATAACCGGACTGGTGGTCAAGGTCGTAGCGTTGCACCAGTTGGGCCGGTCCTCCGGCCAGCAATGGTCCCACAATGGGGTGTGTGGCCGGATTATAAGCTTCAACGATTTGTTTGAGCGGTTGCCCTTCGGCTTCGCTCAGGACAGGCCCTTCGGCTTCGCTCAGGACAGGCCCTTCGGCTTCGCTCAGGGCAGGCCCTTCGGCTTCGCTCAGGACAGGTTGGAACAGGTTACCCATCACCAGCCCCTGGCAGAGATGCAGGTTGCCCAACGGATCGAGATGGATGCGACGCGGATTGGCCAGATCCTCATAGGGGCAGGTGGTGAACGACTGCCAGGGCAAACGCGGCAAGCCCTCGATCAAAGCCTCGGCGGCCCGACCCCGGTACATCACCTCGCTGCCGGTAACCGGAGCCCCTGGCTCAGAATAGGTGGGATCGCGATAACCGGTCGGGGGGTCAATGCAGATGGTATCGGCCTTTAACTCAAGCTGGTTAACGGCCGCCAGACCGTGACGGGATTCGATTGTCTCCATCTGGTCACCATGGAAGAGATCACTGGATAACTCGATTCTATCCAGGCCGGCCTCGGCCAGGGGCTGCAGCCATGCCAGGGCATCTTCTACACTCGTGGCCCAGTAGCTGTTGGTCACGATGCCGGTCCAGAAACCTAAAGTTTTGGCCCGGGCGACGGCTTTGACCAGAATGGGGTAGTAAAGAAATGCCTCTCCCCCTTCAAAGTAAATGTTACGAATGGCTCCCAGGTCAAGGGCTTGCTGATAGACATCTTCCAGTTGGGCCAGGGTGAAGACACCCGTTTGCCGGGGACTGCCCCAGACAAAGCAATGATCACATTCGTAGTTACATTGGTAAGTCAACAAAATGTGCAAACCGGTTAAGTTCATATCACACCTCTCTTTGTAAAATAGGGGGGTCCCGCCGACAAATGCCTTCCAGGATGAAGGTCACCACCTGATCGGGATCAAGAAAAATCGTGCCATTGGGCTTAAACAGGGAGCAACCACCCAGATAGATGGTCATGACCAGGGCCGCCGTTACATTTGGGTCCAGTGGACGGAAGTTACCTCGGGCGACACCGGCCCCAATAATGTCCTCAATAAGCAGCGTGAACAAGGGGGCATAGGCTTGATAAACCCGCTGTTTGAATTCTTCGTCAGGACCGTAGAGGGCATTAATAACGACCGGGGCCTGGGAGGGATGCTGCTCGACAAAAGCAAAACCGGCACTGAAGAAGCGTACCAACCGCTGGGGTGGACCCTCTTCCGGCTTAACCTGTTGGAGAATGAAATCAATGTGCACGGCGGCAATTTCATCAATCAGGGCCAGCATCAGGGCCCGCTTACTGGGGAAGTAGTTGTAGATGGTGCCCTTGGCAAAGCCGGCCGCGGTCGAGATGCGATTAATGTTCGCCCCAACATATCCCTCGCGGGTGAACTCGGCTGCGGCTGCTGCCAGTAAGCGTTGCCGGGTCTCGCTCAAAATTTCTTCCCTGACGGCTTTAGGTGGACGGGACATTGTTTACTCCTTACTTAGTGTAGATAATATGGGTGGGTGGTCACCCATATTTTAACACACTAAAGGAACAATGTCAACCCTTTCTGTCCTGAGTTTGACGAAGGAATGACATGGAGGTGAATAATTACGACAAATGTTTATCCAGGAACTCGGTAACCCGCGAACCATATTCGGGATCTGGCACGACATTCGAGTGGCGGCGACCAGGGGCTAGCCATCTTTGCACATATGCTTGTTGGGCGCGAGCGTAAAGGGTTTCCAAATTGGTGGGAGGCACAAAGTGGTCGGAATCGCCGTGGATGAGGAGCAGGGGCACGGTTATCCGACCGACTCGATTCTGGGGAGCAATATCTGCCATCGTCGTACCCAACCAGCGCTCAAAGAAATAGTTAAGCAGTCCAAAAAAGGGCCAATGGGGCAAATGGCGGTTCCGCACGATGATGCGGGTGACATCGGCTGGATCAGCAAAGGCTGAACTGGTGACCAGGGCCTGGATGCGGGGCTCCATCGAGGTAGCCAGGATGGCTCCCGACCCACCCATGGAGTGACCGACCACCCCCAGCCGGGTCATGTCCACCTCAGATCGTCCTGCCAGGTAGTCGACGGCGGCGATCAGGTCTTGAGCGAACTTCAAGAGCGTCATGGGGCCACCGTCGCCACTGGCCCCGTGACCACGGGCATCGTACAGGAAGACCCCAAAGCCGGCCTCATGCAGCAGGCGGGCCACCGGTAACATCCGAGTGGCATTAGATGCCCAGCCGTGGGCCACGACGACCGCGGGCCGTGGTGTTGGATTACCGTTAGGAGAGATAAACCAACCCTTGAGCGGTACCCCGTGACTGGTGAAGGTAACCGTCTCGAAAGGTAAACCGTAGTCAGCCGGTGTCTCGGCCGGCAAACGCCGCTTGGGCCGACAAGACAGTCTGGCGATCAGCCAGGATAAACCAACCGTGAGGATAGATACTGCCATTGAAGCAAGCAGGAGCAGAATCCCTGTTGTTACAATTGTCCCTGTCATGACACCTCCTCCAATTTCTACATTAGTTTCTGTTGCAAAATGTAGCAAGGCATCCCTATGCCCGCGGTAGAGGCATGGGGATGCATCTACTACAAGGTATGGTTTGGGCTATGAGGAGTTTGGCACGCCCACGTGCCAAACGGAGCCGCACGTGGGCGTGCTGGTCTATGCCCCTTGGGTATTTATGCCCCTTGGGTACTCCTCTTTCTAAAGTAAATGAAACACCCCCATTAGAATAAGACATAAATAGATACCGAACGACCGGTATGTCAACAAAACAAAAAAAGATACTACGAGCGTAGACCGTCCAGGAGCATCTGCTTCAACGTCTCCGTCATGTCGGCGTAGTCCACATCCATCCAATGGAATACCCGGGAACAGCCGACACCTCTGAGCATGCCCACGATGTTGAGGGCCGTCAGGCGGGCGTCCAGGTCGGACCGTACCTGACCGGCGGCCTGTCCCTTCTTGATGATATGTTCAATAAAGCGAGTCAGATCGGCGTAAATCTCTTGCAGGGCGGTCATAAAAGCCGGGTTGACGCCCTCCATCTCCATAATTAGGCCATTCAGCACCAGACAGAGCTTATCATTCTGGCTGATTAGACGGGCGTGATTGTCGAACAGGATAGTCAGCCGGGTCAGGGCATCCTTGTTGGCCTCGAGTACATCACGAGCTACTCCCTGGTCCCAGGTGTCGCGCACCGTTTCGATGACGGCAAAGAAGAGAGCATCTTTGTTTTCAAAATGATGGTAGAATGCCCCCTTGGTCAGCCCGGTAGCCTGGGCCAGGTCGGCCATCGAGGTGCCGTAGAAACCCTTACGGACAAAGAGCTGCGTGGCCGCTTCGATGATTTTCTGTCTTGTCTGCTCACTCTGGAGTTGTCTCTGGGTTTTGGGCATCAGATAATTTTTCCGGAATATTACATACTAAACGGTCGGTATGTTTAATAAGACTATAACATGTATTTTCCTCAATGTCAAGATTGAACTTCTGGAAAAAAAATTTTGCAGTAGTACAAAAGTAACCCAATGGCCCTAAATAAACAAAAACCCCGCTTCGGCGGGGTCGTAGGAGCGTTACCTGGGCGTGTAGATGCAATTATTTGGCTTGTTTTGTTGTCATCTCTTTCTCAATTACTGCCAAAACTTGTTCCAGAGTCCGTTCATAAGAAGGAGCCACGTTTCGTTGGTCGCCAAGGTGCTTGTGATGGGGGAAAGTTTCTACGTCCCAATCGGGAGCATTATCCCAACGGATCAATAGGTTGCCGTCAGTATCCTGCCAGTGATAAGCATATTTGCGTTTTGTCCCACCAATAACCGTCTCCCGGAGATAAAGTTGGGAGCCATCGGTTAATGTCAGTTGGGCACGTAGTCTGAAAGAGGAGCCAGCCTGTTCAAATCGGGTAATCTTATAGCTCTGGATGATGCCAGCATGTTTTCTAAGCGTCGGCAGCACGATGTAGTTCCTCAACTTTGGCTTGCCACCAATTTAGAGCTTGGGCAGAGAACTCCCAATCTTCGATATCTTCTTCTTGTTCGAAATCTTCCTGCCCCTTTTGCTCATGAGCTAGGTGTTCAAATTCTTCAAGCGTCATATTGTATTTACGCTCAAAGAATTCGCACTCTGCTTGATACTGTTCTAATCTGGACAGAGCCATCATTAAGGTCCAATCTCGGATCAGCTCTTCAGAAGAATCGTAACCTTCTTCAAACAAAACCTCTGTTAAAGCAGTCATTATCTTGACCTCTCACTAGCCTAGTTTCTGTCAGGAAACCCTGTTCAAGCCACTGCCACCGCCGAGCGTCGTTTCCGGCGGCGCGGCTTGAGTATGGCTTCAGCAATCTTGACCAGATTGTTGACAATACAGCCCCAACC
>DAOUMU010000375.1:0-42617 GCA_034409055.1 Anaerolineae bacterium | reverse complement strand
CGTTGATCAAATCGGAGGTCTTTTGCACGCCCTGGGCCTGTTCTTGAGCGCCTCGGGCGATACCGTCGGCGGCGCGGGCCATTTGTTCGACGTTACCGGTGGCCTCGGTGACGGACTGGGTTTGTTGAGCTGTGCCCTGGGCCACCTGCTGGATGGTGGCGGCCACTTGCTGACCGGCCTGGCCGGCCTGTTCGGCGGCGGTGTTCAGTTGCTGGCTGGCACTGGCCACCTGGTCGGCGCCCTGTTGCACCTGGCCGATCAAGCTGCGCAGGTTGAGCAGCATCTGGTAGAAGGCATTGCCCAGGGCATCCTTTTTAGACTGGGGGGTGACCCTGACGGTCAGGTCGCCCTGGGCCAGGCGACCGGCGGCCCCGGCCATCTGTTGCTGGTAGGCGATCATCTGGCTGAAGGCTTGACCCAAAATATCCTTTTCGGATTGAGGGGTAATGTTGGTGGTCACGTCACCTTTAGCCAGGCGGTCGGCAGCCCCGGCCATCTGTTGCTGGTAGGCGATCATCCGGCTGAAGGCCTGGCCCAGCACATCTTTTTCAGACTGGGGAGTGACGCCGGCGGTTACATCACCCTGGGCCAAACTGCCGGCGGCCCCGGCCATCTGTTGCTGGTAGGCGATCATCTGGCTGAAGGCATTGCCTAAGCCATCTTTCTCAGATTGGGGAGTAATGTTGGCGGTTACATCGCCTTTAGCCAGGCGACCGGCAATTACGGCCATCTGTTGCTGGTAGGCAATCATCTGGCTGAAGGCGTGTCCCAGCATATCCTTATCGGATTGAAGAGTGACATCAATGGTTACATCGCCTTGAGCTAGGCGGTCGGCGGCCCTAGCCATTTGTTGCTGGTAGGCAATCATCTGGCTAAAGGCATTACCCAGCCGATCTACCTCTGATTGAGGCGTAATCTCGGCGACCACATCGCCCTGGGCCAGACGGTCAGCGGCCTCGGCCATTTGCTGCTGGTAGGCAATCATCTGGCTAAAGGCATTGCCTAAGCCATCTTTCTCAGATTGGGGGGTAGCGTTGGCGGTTACGTCACCTTGAGCCAATCGACCAGCGGTTGCGGCCATTTGCTGCTGGTAGGCAATCATCTGGCTAAAGGCATGGCCCAATACATCTTTCTCAGATTGGGGAGTGACGTCGGCAGTCACATCCCCTTGAGCCAGTCGGTCGGCGGCCTCGGCCATCTGTTGCTGGTAAGCAATCATCTGGGTGAAGGCATTGCCCAGCACATCTTTCTCAGATTGGGGGGTGACATCGGCAGTCACATCCCCTTGAGCCAGCGAACCGGCGGCCCCGGCCATTTGCTGCAAATAGAGAATCATTTGGCTGAAGGCCGCGGCCATGTCGCCTAACTCGTCATTGTTGGTAACAGTGATGGTCTGGTCAAGCTCGCCTCTGGATATCCCATCGGCCACCCTGGCCATCTGCTTGGCCGGATTGACGATTTGTCTAAACATCATAGCGGACAAGCCGGCCACAACCGCCACCCCGATAATGAGGGAAATGCTGCCATTCCACAGGGTTATGCCCTCTTTACCCAACATAAAACACAAACCGGCGATAGTTATTAAACAACCTGATAAAATTGCGTTCAGACGAATGGCGATGCTCCGGCGATAGATTAGATAGATTATCAACATTGTCGAAGAACTACCGGTAAGAACCACTCCGGCAAAGATAGCGTATTCCATATCCATATTTTTGGTTTCCTCCTGTAAATGATCTCGTTACCGATTATTGGGTTACGGATGAATATCCATAATCATCAGTAAACATGTCATTTCGAGCGACCATCAGTAAACATGTCATTTCGAGCGACCAACGGGAGCGAGAAATCCCTGAGTAGGTACTCTAATGGGCAGGGCCACTGGCAAACTTGGATCTTGCTTGGCCCACCTTAAGTCCAGCCTGTTCAATTTGCCCACCAACGGGTCTAATAACCAACCATCTAAGGGATTTGCGCATCTCTTTGATACGACCATCGCAAGCTCCTCGAAATGACATGAACTGCGTGGGAATATCTACCCCCTGATCGTCGAGGCTCGTGAGCAGTTCCTCGTCCCCGGCTTCCCAGGCCGGCACAATTTGCTCAAAGAACAGGGCATCAAACTGGCTGTCAATCCGATCGATGTCGGCCATCAGTTGCTGTTCCTCGGCTGTTTCCAGGGCTGCCCGGACCAGTTCTTTCTTCTCATCCATCAACTCAACACTGGTTCGGAACTCCTCGATGGTGGCCCGATCGTCGTTGATGATTAAATCGGCCTGGTTACCGTATTGATTGTCCATATACATCTGCATGGCCCACAGGTCAGCGACAGTGGCTTGATGCTTGAGGGCCACTTTGTCGGCGGCTACGATGCGGGTCATACCCCAGTAGGCCACGCCAGCCACGCCGGCCATCAGCAGGATCAGCAAGAGATAACCGGCAATGATCTTGGGGCCAATGCGGAGGTTGTTCAGAAAAGCAAAGGCGCCTCCTGAGGTACGAACGGTGGTGGTTTGAACGGACATGATGTTCTCTCCTCTCTGAGTCCTGATAGCTAGTTGGGGTGATTAAACTAATTCCGTGTCTGAGTCAATCGATATAGGACTGACAGGCATTGACTGCCCGTTTTCCCACATTGAATAGCATATCATATTTTCAGCCGGAGCGCAGTGGTCATAAGACGTATTTCGATATAAAGAAAATACTCCTTTTCAGGCGGTTTTTGCTACGTAAAAATACTCCCTGGACTACGTAAAATTACGTAGTTCGGCCTCGGTCATGTGGGGGAGAAAAAAGATTTACAATTTGTTGGTTGTTTTTCTCCAAATCGTAAAAATGAGATACAATCGGGTTCAGTGGTTAGTGGTTAGTGGTTAGTGGTCAGTGGTTGCTGCTCACTGCTCACTGATAACTGACCACTGATAACTGTCATATGAGGTTTCTTCTTGAAAACGTTGCCCAACCTTTTAGGCCGTCTATCACTCATTGCCTTTGGCTTACTGGCCCCCCTCCTGCTGCTGGAAATCGGGGTGAGATTGGTCAATCTGGCTCCGCCGCCTGAGCCCAACCCGGCCATTTGGGAGCCCCATCCCCTGTTTGGCTGGTGGCATGTGCCGCATAGTGGGGGCTTGTTTCACAGCGACTATAATGAGTTTGAGGCCGAGGTGCGGATCAATGCTCGCGGCCTGCGTGACCGGGAAATTGGCTACGATAACCCCGGCGGGGCGGTGCGCATTTTGTCTCTGGCCGACTCGTTTGGCGAAGCCTTGCAGGTCGATCTGGCCGATACCTATCACAAACAACTGGAGGCCTGGCTGATTGACTCGCTGGGCCGGCCGGTCGAGGTGCTCAATGCCGGGGTGGGGGGCTGGGGTACCGACCAGGAGGCCATTTTTTACGTGGCCGAAGGGTTTCGTTACCAGCCCGACATCGTGCTGCTGGCCTTTTTCATTCGCAACGATGCGGTCAATAGTTACCGTCCGTTGGAAATTGCCCGCAACGGCGGCAGCCAACAAAAAGAGTTTTTTAGCCTGTCCTCTACTGGTCAGTTAATTCTTCCCCCTGTGGAGCAAGACCTCGAGGGGCCATCCGAGCAACCAGGCTCCCAGGATGCTGTTGATGCCCCTCTTAAGTCGGAGCAGGGTGAAGCCTTGGTCAGTTCTGCTTCCCTGGGAAACGATCCTGGGGCGAGTCGCAGGGTTCGGGGTAATGGACCGCCCTTACTGGCTCTGGCGGATCGCCTCTGGCGCCTGTCGGCCTTGTACCGCCTTCTGGTGCCGTACCTGCGGGATGTGCCGCCGGTGGTCCAACGGTTGGGACCGAGCGGCATCCTGGGGGGGGAGGCCGTGATTCGGGCCAGGCATCCGGCCACGCCCATCCCCTTTTTTGTCTACCAATCGCCGCCCGATGAGCGCTTTGAAGCGGCCTGGCGCTTGACCGAGGCCATCATTGTTCGGCTGCGGGATGAAGTGGAAAGCCGGGAGGCGAAACTGGTGGTCGTGATCATCGGCGCGCCCGAGCAGGTCTATCCCCAGGATTGGGAACAGACCCTGGCCGCTCATCCGGCCATGCAGTCATTGACCTGGGATTTGGCCGCGCCAAACCGCCGTCTCAATCAATTTTTGGCCTCGGAGAATATTCCTCATCTGGATTTGCTGCCGGTTTTTCGCCAGGCGGCCAACCAGTCCGAGGCCCCTCGCCTTCATTTTCGGCACGATCAACATTGGACGGTCGAGGGGCACCGCTTGGCCGCCGAGGCGATTCACGAGTTCTTGCTGAATGAGTTCGCGGAAGCATGGGAGAAATAGCAGTTGAAGCTGATTTTGGTAGAGAAGGGGTGTATTGCGTGTTGCGTGTTGCGTAACGTTCTACGCAACACGCAACACGTTTCACGTAATCGTTTCTATTTCCCTGCCTCCTGTTGTATAATTTCTCCAATCTAAAAAGGAGTAAGTCCGTTGGAAGAAAAACTGGAAACCCTCAAAACCAAACTCAAGGAAATAAGAAACATCGAGGCTGCCGCAGCCGTGCTGGGTTGGGATCAGCAAGTTAATATGCCGCCCGGTGGGGTCACTGCGCGAGCCGAGCAACTGGCCACGCTCTACAGAATCGCCCACGAGATGTTCACGACGGATGAGATTGGCCTATTGTTGAGCGACCTGTCTCAAGCCGGCTTTGCTTACGACTCTGATGAAGCCAGCCTGATCCGGGTCGCCCAACGTGATTACGACAAGGCCCGCAAGCTGCCGCCGGACCTGGTGGCCGAGATGAGCCGTACCTTTTCCCTCGGCCAGCAAATTTGGACCAAAGCCCGGGCTGATAAGGAGTTTTCTAAATTTCAGGAAATCCTGGCCAAAATTATCGACTTGAATATTCAAAAGGCCGAGGCCTACGGCTACGAAGCGTGCCGGTATGATGCTTTGCTCGACGAGTATGAACCGGGTATGAAAACGGCCGAGGTCAACCGGGTGTTTGGTGAGCTGAAGGCGGAACTGGTGCCGCTGGTCCAGGCCATTGCCGACCGGGTCGAGGCCGTGGAAGATTCTTTTTTGAAACAGGATTTCGACGAAGTAGCCCAGTGGGATTTTGGCATGCTTGTCTTGAAAGCGATCGGCTTCGATCTGGAACGGGGCCGGCAGGATAAATCGGTTCATCCCTTTACCACCAGTTTCTCCATTAACGACGTCCGTATCACCACCCGTATCCGTAAAGATTTGTTTCCTTCGGCCCTGTTTAGTACCCTGCACGAGGGGGGGCACGCCCTGTACGAGCAGAACGTTGATGCCTCCCTGGAGGGTATGCTGCTGGCCGACGGAACCTCGCTGGGCGTCCACGAGTCTCAATCCCGCTTGTGGGAGAATGTTTTAGGCCGCAGCCGGACCTTTTGGCAATTTTATTATCCTCACTTGCAAGAGTTTTTCCCGGCTCAATTAAAGCCCGTCAGCCAGGAGCGCTTCTATCGAGCCATTAACAAAGTGATGCCTTCCTTTATTCGGGTTGAGGCCGATGAGGTTACGTACAACCTGCATATTTTTCTGCGCTTTGAACTGGAGCAAGAACTGCTTGAACAGCGCCTGTCCGTGACTGATTTGCCCGACGCCTGGAACGCCAAAATGGAAGCATATCTGGGCCTGACCCCACCTGACGATGCCATGGGGGTTTTACAGGATATTCACTGGTCGGGAGGCAGCCTCGGCTACTTCCCCACTTATACGTTAGGCAACGTGCTTTCCTTACAATTCTACCAGCAGGCTCTGCAAGACATTCCGGATTTGCCGGAACAATTTGCCAGGGGTGAATTTGAAACTTTATTAAGTTGGTTTAGGGACAAGATTCATCGGCACGGTCGAAAATTTACGGCGAACGAGTTGGTAGAGCGAGTGACCGGCACTAAACGGATCGAGGCTGGCCCTTACCTGACTTACATCAAGCAGAAATTTTCTGATATTTACGAACTTTCCAGTTGAGTGATTGATAAACCGCTTCTCGTCATCGTTGGCCCCACGGCCGTAGGAAAAACCGCCCTATCTTTGCGCTTAGCCCAGGATTTGCAGGGCGAAATTATTTCGGCGGACTCTCGGCAGATTTATCGAGGATTGGATATTGGTACAGCCAAGGCCACGTCCCGGGAGCAGATGATCGTGCCCCATCATTTGCTCGACGTCGTTGAGCCCGACCAGGTTTTGACCCTGGCCGAATTTCAAGGGCAGGTGTATGCCACCATTGAGGCTATTCACCGGCAGCAGCGGTTACCTTTGTTAGTGGGGGGAACCGGTCAGTGGGTGCGAGCAGTCGTTGAAGGCTGGCGTATCCCCCGGGTTTCCCCAGACCCCTTCCTTCGGGCCAGGCTTGAAGCCCAGGCCCAGGCCATGGGCATTGAGGCTTTCCACGCCCAATTGGTTGCTGTCGATCCCCAGGCTGCTAAAAAAATCGACCCGCGTAACGTGCGACGGGTCATCCGCGCTCTGGAGATTTATCACAAAACAGGCCGGCCGATCAGCCATTATCAGGGCAAAAAAGCGCCCCCTTATCATATTTTACAGATAGGTCTGACCATGCCCCGCGAACTCCTTTACGACCGGATTGATCAACGGGTTGATGAGATGATGGCCAGGGGGCTGTTGGCAGAGGTAGAACAATTGGCGCAGGCCGGCTATGGCTGGAACAGGCCGGCCATGTCGGGCTTGGGCTATCGCCAAATAGGACAATATTTGTGTGGGGAGATCAGCCTGACTGAGGCAGTGGCCTTAATCAAAAAAGAAACAAGACGATTTGTGCGCCAGCAATATAACTGGTTTCGGTTGGATGATCCGAAGATACATTGGTTTGATGTGGGGGCAGGTTTGGGAAAAGTATACGAAACGATTAAAAATTTTGTGGAGTCGTCTCTGCTTTCTCAGGAAACGGATGTTTAGGGGCGACCGCAGGAAGTGCGGATAATGACCGTTACCAAGACTCAGTGCATCCAAATTTGCTCTAGCTGGTCCGCTCCGAGCTTGAAAATTGGACATAGTCAGAAAATTATATGCTTGACCATTTGTTCTATAGGTTTTTACGATATCTGTATATCTGTAAAGCCTCCATTCTACAAAATAGTACCTAAGCAGGGCCCAATCGCATTGTCCTAACAATATTTCTAGTTCAGATGCTTAGATTTGGTAGCTTTGGCAATAGAACAGGTGTACAAGCATATAATTCTGGGACTATGTCTAAATTTCTACTTGTGGTTTAAGGAGTTAAACCATCTATGTCGTCGGCGCAACGTACACTTGACTTGCTCGCCTTCGGTGAGGCTCTGGTTGACCTCATATCCGAGCAGACCGTCTCTTCCCTGGTCGAAGCCGGTAACTACACCCGTTTCCTGGGCGGACAGGTAACCAATGTGGCTCTCAACGTAACCAGGTTGGGTGGTCGGGCCGCCGTGGTGGCCTGCGTAGGGGATGATGGCTTTGGCCACTACGTTCGCCAGCAGTTGAACTTAGCCGGTATTGATACCGCTTACCTGCGCGTTACTCCCCAGGCTCCCACGACACTTGTTGTCAACGCGCGCCAGACGATGACACCTGATTTTATTATCTGTCGGGGCGCTGATTCCTATATTTCTCTTGAGGATAGGCATATCGAGGTGATCAAGAAGAGTCGAGTCGTCCACACCTCAGCTTTTGCCCTGGCTCGTGATCCGGCTCGAACGGCCATCCTTCGCGCGCTCAAGATGGCCCGGCAAAGTGGTTGTCTTGTGTCTCTGGATCCCAACTATCATCCCCGTATCTGGCCAGATGTGGCCGACTTGCTAGACGTGTTAAAGGAAGCTTATCAATCGGTGCATATTACCAAGCCTTCGTTGGATGATTGCCAACGTCTTTTTGGACCTGATCTGTCGCCGCTAACTTATGTCGAACGGTTTTTAAGCTGGGGGCCTGAGATTGTGGCCCTGACCATGGGACCGCAGGGGGTCTTACTGGCCACCCCTGAGGGCAGTCGAACCCTCATAAAGCCCGGCGATGTCGTTGTGGCCGACGTTACGGGGGCTGGCGATGCCTTTTGGGCCGGGTTATTGACTGCCCTGATGGATGGTTATGCGCCTGAAGAGGCGGCTTGCGTGGGGCAGATGGTGGCCGAGGTCAAAATCAGTACAGTGGGGCCTGTACCTCAGATGCCCGACCGAACCAGCTTTTACCGGCGACTGGAGGTGGTCAAACAGGAGTCAATTCGAGCCTTCAAGGTCGATTGACTCTACAGCAAAAGAGAGGGGGTGAGGCAACCCATTCGAAAATTCAATCAACTTAAGCTCAAATCGTTTCAATCAAACCAAATTTAAAGGATTATTCCAAAGGAGGACATAACAGTGAAGAAGCATTTGTGGCTTATATTGGCTACACTCTTAGTGTTGTCTCTGGTGACAGCATGTGGCGGTGCAGCAACACCCGCTCCGGCAGAGCCGGCCGCTGAAGAACCGGCCGCTGAGGAGCCGGCTGCCGAGGAACCGGCCGCTGAAGAACCAGCGGCTGAGGAGCCGGCCGCCGAGGAACCCATGGGTGAAGCAGTAACCGTAGAAGTGTGGTTCCACTCCGGCAAGGGTGAAGAACGAGAAGTGCTCGACGCCCAGGTGGAAGCGTTCAATGCGATGGGTACCGGGGTGAAGGTGGAAGCAGTTCGCCTGCCCGAAGGCAGCTACAACGACCAGGTCAACGCGGCGGCCCTGGCCGGGGACCTGCCCTGTCTGCTGGACTTTGACGGGCCGTTTCTGTACAACTATGCCTGGGCGGGCTATCTGAAGCCCCTGGATGAGTACGTGTCCGATGAGTTGAAGAACGACTTCTTGCCTTCCATTATTGACCAGGGTACCTACGGTGGCCATCTCTACAGCCTGGGCACCTTCGACTCCGGGCTGGCTATCTGGGGCAACAAAGAATATCTGGACAAAGCCGGGGTTCGCATTCCCACCAGCATCGACGATGCCTGGAGCAAGGATGAGTTCATGGACGCCCTGGAAAAGTTGCAGGCGTTGGATGAGGTAGAATACGCCATCGACTTCAAGATGAACTACGGTCAGGGTGAATGGTACACCTACGGCTTTTCCCCCATCATGCAATCCTTTGGCGGTGACTTGATTGACCGCAGCACCTACCAAAGCGCCGACGGAGTGCTCAACGGTCCCGAATCGGTAGAGGCGCTGGAATTCTTCCAGAGCTTGTTTGAGCAGGGCTATGCCAACCCGGAACCGGCCGGTGATGATGATTTTTACATTAACAAGAACACCGCTCTGACCTGGGTTGGTCACTGGATGTGGGGACCCCACAGCGAGAACCTTGGCGATAACCTGGTCCTCATCCCCGCCCCCGACTTTGGACAGGGGGCGGTGACCGGCATGGGTTCCTGGAACTGGGGTCTGACCTCTTCCTGCGAAAACCCGGACGCTGCCTGGAAATTCCTGGAGTACCTCATCTCGCCTGAAGAAATCTTGCATATGACCAACGCCAACGGGGCCGTGCCTGCCCGCAAGAGCGCCATCGCTCAGTCCGACTTGTATGGCGAGGGCGGTTTCTTGAACATCTTTGTCCAGCAGTTGGAAGGTGGGGTAGCGATGGCTCGACCACAGACACCGGCCTATCCGGTCATCACTACGGCTTATGCCGAAGCTATCCAAAACATCGTAGCCGGAGCCGATGTCCAAGAAGAACTCGACAAAGCTGTCAAGAAGATAGACCAGGATATCGAAGATAACCAGGGCTACCCAACGCCATAGCAATTTGTTTAAGCAGGAAACGCCGGGGAATGTGTACTGACACATTCCCCGGTTAACCTATAAGGAGGTCAACGAATGACTGCAATCGCGTCGTCAAGCAAAACTACGGCTAAAACAGGAGGAACATCCAGAGCACGAGATGAGGCAATGATGGCCTGGGTTTTTTCTGCGCCGGCCCTCATTTTGCTTCTCATCTTTCTGCTCATCCCCTTTTTGATGGCCATTGGGCTATCTTTTTCTGATCAGCGATTGGTACCCAACCCCAATCTACCTACCCAATTTGTTGGTTTGCGCAATTTTGTCCGCATATTTGATGATGACACCTTCTATCAGGCTGTTCTTAACAACTTCCTATTCGTTATTATTGTGGTGCCACTGCAAACGGCACTGGCTCTACTGTTGGCAATTTTTGTCGATCAGAAGCTGAAAGTCGTCAATCTTTTCCGGACTATCTATTTCAGTCCGGTGGTGGTGACGATGGTGGTGGTGTCCGTCATTTGGACCTTTTTATACAATCCGGGCGAAGGGCTCATCAATAAGTTTGTGGCAACAATCACCTTTGGTTTGCTGGGACCTTACGACTGGCTCAATGATACGACCCTGGCCTTTCCATCCATTATGCTCCTCTCAATCTGGCAGGGGGTCGGTTTCCAAATGGTCATTTACTTGGCCGGACTACAAGACATCCCCAGCTATCTTTACGAAGCGGCCCAGATAGACGGGGCTAATAAGTTCCAGCAATTTCTCTACGTGACTTTCCCCCAGTTGCGCAATACCACCATTTTTGTGGTTTTGGCCACCACCATCCTAGCCTTTAGATTGTTCACTCAGGTGTGGGTGATGCAAGGACCGAGTGGCCATCCCCAGGGAACGACGATAACCATGATTGTTTATGCGGTCAATCAGGGTTTTAAACAAGGCAAAATTGGTTATGGGTCGGCTATTACCGTTATTTTTTTCGTCATTGTGTTGGTGGTTTCAATACTACAACGAGTATTCCTGCGTGAAGAAAGGGCGGTGGACTAAAATGAGTGTTACTACACAGGACCTAAAGAGTATACAATCTCCCTATAGCACGGGATACCGGATTCGGAAAGGTATCAACTTGGGGTTCAACTATCTGCTAATGACTCTGTTGAGTATTTTCTTCCTTTTCCCCATCGTTTTTATGCTGGTTTCCTCCATCAAGAATAACGAAACCCGGGTTTTAAGTGATATGAGTACGCTATATGCCTTTGTACCACGTGGGGAAATCGGGATACAAAATTACCAGGATGTCTTTGCGGCGATGCCCTTTGGCCGGTTTATGTTCAACTCCGTTTTCATCGTGGGGTCAATGGTTATTGGGGGGTTGATCATCAACAGTCTGATTGCTTATGCCCTGGCCCGTCTACGCTTCAAGGGGCGAGGCTTACTGTTGGCCATTATCGTCGCTCTGATTATCATTCCTCTTGAGGCAGTGGTGGTTCCGTTGTTACTGCTGGTCAACCGTTTCGGCTGGCTGGATAGCTATCACGTACAAATCATTCCCTTTATTGCCGATGCCCTTTCCATCTTTCTTTTTTACCAGTTTTTCATCGGCCTGCCCAAGGACCTGGAAGAAGCAGCCTTGGTAGATGGAGCCAGCCTCTTCCGCATTTATTGGAACATTATCTTACCGCTGTCGCGTCCGGTTTTTGCCACGGTCGCTATTCTCCAATTCCTGACCCATTGGGGTGACTTCCTTTGGCCCCTGATGGTGACCCGTGGCGAGGAGTTTCGCCCGTTGCCAGTGGCGATGCAGCAGTTTTTTAGCTATGATCCCAAGGTGTGGGGCGATATTATGGCCTTTGCAGCGATGATTACTATTCCGGTGCTGGTTGTTTTCTTGCTCTTCCAGAAATGGTTCGTGCAAAGTGTGGCCACGACCGGGGTGAAGGGATAACATGGATGGTTGATACCCCCATCGATTGCCCGGAAAAGCACCAGGCGTTTCTGGGCTCGCCCCGCAACCACATACTGATGATTACCAATCACGGCATCCATCAGTGGCAGGTCATCCCCGGTCTGCCGGATACGGGGGGGCAAAATGTTTTCGTCAACCAATTTACAGAGGCATTGGTCAAATTTGGCTTCAAGGTCACGATTGCCAATCGGGGCGGGTACAAGCATCCCATCACCGGAGAAGCGCATCGTGGGTTGAACTACAAAGACGAACATCGGCGCATCCTCTATTTGGAAGACGGTCATCCAGAGTTTGTCCGCAAAGAAGATATGGCCGCCCAAATTCCGCTGCTGGTTGAGTGGCTCAAGAATTTTTTGGGAACAGACAATGCCGGTATTGACCTCATCATCTCTCACTATTGGGACGCGGCCCTGCTGGGCGTGCTGTACAATCGGGCTCGTCCTACGCCGCTACCGCACGTGTGGGTGCCACATTCGCTGGGGGCGGTCAAAAAACGCAATATGCCGGCCAGCCAGTGGGGCAATCTACGGGTTGATGAACGCATCGCCACCGAGCGTGGCCTGATTACTCAACTGGACGGCGTTGCTGCCACCTCCTCTACCATTCGGCAATCGCTAACTAATGACTACGGCTACACCGGCCCCGATTTATTTCTACCGCCCTGCATCGATGCCGACCGCTACCATCCTCGCCAAATTACTACGGATGACCCTATTTGGGAATTTCTCAGCCAACAATCCGGTCTCTCTCCTGATGAAGTCCGGCACTGCAAGATTATCACCGAAATCAGCCGGACAGACACCACCAAGCGCAAAAATGTGTTAATCGAAGCTTTTGCCGGGGTTCACCAACAGGTGCCGGATAGTTTACTGGTAATTTCTATCGACGATAACCAGGCGGAGCTGGCTCGGCAGCTCAAAGATTTAATCCGGACCCATCATATAGAGAAACACGTGGCCGTGGTCGGTTCTGTTTGGGATATTTTGCCCACGCTTTATGCTGTGACAGACGTCTACTGTACCCCTTCCGTGATGGAGGGTTTTGGTATGTCGGCCCAGGAAGCGGCTGCCACGGGTGTGCCCGTTGTGGCCAGCCAGTTGGTCCCCTTTGCGGTGGAATATTTGCTGGGGGTGGATGTCAAAGAAGTGTGGTCTCATAGCGGTCATCGCCATCCGTTGCAGCAGGGGAGCGGGGCCATTGTGGTCCAGGCGGATGATGTAGACGGGTTTGCTCACGCTTTGACTATGCTTCTTTCAGATGATACCCTGCGTCGGCAGATGGGAGAAAATGCCTATAGCATCACCATTCCTTATTTTACCTGGGATAATATGGCGCGGGCTTTTATAAAAAAAATAGGTTTCGGAGTAGGATAGTTTTGAAGTCTAAGATGAACCGACAGTTTACCGGCGAGGGTCTCAAAGATGAGGCCCTCAAAAAAATTCTACAAGCAGAGGACATCGAACAACTCTCCTTGGCTCAACTGACCAAACTTTTTCAGGAAGAAAAGGGGATTGTTAACTTTATTCCAGACGGTGTTTGTCAGATTGACCCCAGAAACGGTGAACGCATCATCTATAATTCGGCCCGTGCTCGTCGTCCGCACGATAACCGTCCTGCGACTTCCCCAGCTTTAGTGGAAAAGCAATGTGCCGTTTGCCAGGGCAAAACGACCGGTGTGGTGGATGTAGCCGACCTCAGTGAAGGCTTTACGTTTATCAACAAAAATCTCTTTCCCATCCTGTATCCACAGGAGACACGGAGTCCGGTCACCTCAGCCACTCCAGGAGAGGATAATCTGGGGCCTGAAGGAATGCCGGCCTATGGTTTTCATTTTTTGCAGTGGACGTCCTCTCTACACGACAAAGATTGGCACAACATGCCGCAGGCGGATCGGGTAGTGGTGATGAACCGGCTGGCCACCCTGGAAAAAAAACTACTGACCGAAGCTGAAGGGGAGATGCCGGCGAACCAAGTATGGGGGGATCAACCCGGCCGGTACGGCTTTGTGTACATCTTTAAGAACTACGGTCACCTGGTAGGTGGTTCGCTCGTCCACGGCCACCAGCAGATCGGTTTCAGTAACGTTATGCCCCGGCGTTTTGACGATAATTGGCGTTTTGAACGAGATAGAGGCGAGCCATTCTCGGCCTATCTATGGCGCGAAAACCCACCTGAACTTTTGATTCGGGATTACGGACCGGCTGTATTGCTGGTCCCTTATTTTATGCGTCGTCCCTTTGACATGATGCTGCTCTTAAAGGATGTCGGCAAACGCTATTTGCACGAGTTAACCGCAGCCGAAATAACCGCCGTGGCCGACGGTTGGCACGATGCCATTCGAGCAATCCGCTGGATCATGCCGGAGATTGGTCGTGAGATGGCTTACAACGTCACCACCCATAACGGCCCCGGCGCCGGCCTGTATTTTGAATTTTTGCCCTATACCCAGGAAATGGGGGGCGGGGAACATCTGGGTCTTTTTATCTGCCAGGGCAACCCGCAAAATGCGGCCAGTCAGATACGCGCCTATTTGCGAGAATTATGACTCTACGACTTCCAGACAAATGGCTTTGGGATTTTTGGCTGGCCCAGGATGGGCCTGACTACCACATTTTTTACCTGCAAGCGCCCCGCTCACTGGGGCAAGAAAAATTACGTCACTGGCACGTCACCATTGGGCATGCCGTTTCCCAGGATTTGGGTCACTGGCAGGTGCTGCCCGATACCTTGCAACCCAGCCAGTCCGAAGCCTGGGATGATTATACCACCTGGACGGGCAGTATTATCCGGCATGCTGGCCTGTGGTATCTCTTTTACACGGGGGGCCGGCGAGCGGAAAAGGGGCTGATCCAGCGCATTGGCCTGGCCACCTCAACCGATTTGATCCACTGGGACAAACATCCGGCCAATCCCCTCCTCACCGCCGATCCACAGTGGTATGAACTGCTTGACCTGAATCAATGGCACGACCAGGCCTGGCGCGATCCCTGGGTCTTTCAGCATCCCCAGAGCGGTGATTTTCACGCCTTTATTACCGCGCGAGTCAATACCGGCCCGACTGATGGGCGGGGGGTCATTGCTCACGCTCGTTCGACTGACTTGATCCGGTGGGAGGTGTTACCCCCGGTGACCGAGCCGGGCGATTTTGGTCAAATCGAGGTGCCGCAGTTAGTGGCTATCCAGAACCGTTACTATCTGCTCTTTTGCACGGCCACCTGGACCCATTCCGCCCAATATCGCCAACGGACCGGCCTGGAACCGGTCACCGGCACGCACTACTTGATGGCCGATAACCCCCTGGGACCGTTTCGCTTTACCACTCGTGAGTTTTTAGTGGGTGATACGACCGGCTCCTTTTACAACGGCAAATTGGTCCAGGGACCAGACAACGCCTGGTATTTTCTGGCCTCTCGCCAGTTCACGCCCGAGGGTGACTTCATCGGGGCACTGATCGATCCGTTACCGGTGATGATAGATAGTATGGGGAACCTATCGGTGGATTGGCGCTCAAATATTTAAAGGGTACTTATCCTAACCCAATCTTTGAAGCTGCCAAAGGAATTTCCGTGGAATCGCTCAGAATCGCCCTCTACCGCCGGCAACGGCCAGGGAGCCTGGGGAATGGTCAGGCTCATTGGCTATTTATCACCACGGTGACGGAGCTAACCCAGCGCCGACGGGCTGCCTCCAGTAGTTCGGGGCGAATGACGACGACACCCCAGCGATACTGCCCTGAGTCAAGAGCCGCTAATCCGGCCGGCCAACCCTCGCCCCATTCAAATTCCAACGGGCCTAATTCATCGACAATTAACAAGTCGCAGGGGACCGCCTTCTGAAGAACAGCGTTGCCCCATATCACCGCGTCTGCGTCAAACTGCCACTGCTGCGTCGCCAACCCGGTCCCGGCCGGTTGGCCGGCCTGACGAGGCCCCGCCAGCCGCCGCTGCTCGCCGGTGCGCAAGTCAATAACGTCGATGCCGATCTTTTGCCCATTCTCGAACACCGCCGGCGACAGAACACCGCTGACCTGCCAGCCCACTTGACCAGCCAGATTAACCAGGTGGCGGCAGAAGGTGCTCTTACCCACCCCTCTGGTCCCGGTGATGATAAACAAAGTGGAACTATCCATAGTTGATCTCAACTAAGCAGAACGACGGGTCGTCCTTCCAATTGAACTACCCGTACCGGCACGCCGTAAGTAGCGGTCAACCTCTCGGCGGTCAGCACTTCCTCCAACGGGCCGCTGGCCAGAGCATAACCGGCCTGCATCAAGATCAAATTGCGGGCAATGGAGATGGCCACCTCAGGATCATGCGTGGCCAAGACGACGGTTACCCCTTGTTGGGACAGGCGCCGCAACACTTCCAGAATCCGCGCTTTGTTGCTCAGATCTAGATGGGAGGTCGGTTCGTCCAGCAACAAGATCCGGGGCTGTTGGGCGATAGCCCGGGCCAGCATGACCATCTGCCGCTCGCCGCCGCTCAACTCCAAGACGGGGCGGTGCTGTAACGGCCTGAGTTCCAAGCCCTCGATAGCGGCCGCAGCTACCCGGTAATCCTCCGTCCCTGGCATCCGCAGTAGTCCCAGATAAGGCGTCCGCCCCAGCAGCACGTATTCCAGCACCGTAAAGTTAAACGGCACGAACTCTGCCTGGAGGACCAATCCTACCAGCCGGCTCAACTCGGCCTGGGAGTAGTCAGCTTGCGGCCGGCCGTCCAGCCAGACCTGACCGGCCTGGGGTTTTAACAACCCCAAGATAATGTGCAGCAGAGTGGTCTTACCCACGCCGTTGGGACCGAGAATGGCGGTGATACTTCCCGGTAGAATATCCAGCGACAGGTCAGCCAGCACGGTCGTGCCGGCGCCATCATAGCTAAAGCGCAGGTGGTCGAGGGAGATAATGGGTTGGTTCATTGGCGCAGTCCCAATCTGATGCTCATCATCAAGCCAATAAAAACCAGGGACCCAATGAGCGAAGTCAAAATACCCAGCGGAATCTCACCTGCTAGCAGCGTACGGGCCAGATTGTCGCAAATCACGGCAAAAATACCGCCGATGAGCATAGAGCCAGGCACGGCGAACTGGGCATTGGTTCCGCACAGCCGTCGAGCCAGGTGCGGTACAATCAGACCGACCCAGCCCACTACCCCGCTCACCGAAATCACTCCTGCGGTGGCCGTTACCGCCGCTGTCAGCAGCAGGCCCCGTTCGTGGGTGGGGACGGCCCCCAGCGAGAAGGCAGTTTCATCGTTGAGTGAGAGCAGGTTCAGCCGCCAGCGCATCAGGTAGACCAGAAGCAAGCCGGGCAGCACGAGCGGCAAAATATACAGCAAATCCCGCCAGGTGACGCTCCACAGGCCGCCCAGTAGCCAGAAGGTGATCTCCGGCAGTTGGGTCAGTGGGTCGGCCATATATTTCAGGACGCCAACGCCGGCCGAAAAAAGGGCCGACACGGCAATTCCGGCCAGAACCAGGCGCAAGGTCCACCCCCCAAACCGCCACTGCCGGGCCAGCGCGTAGGACAGCGCTAGGCCCAACAGGGCGAATAGGGTAGCCAGGAACTCGATCACCAGCGGTGATGAGCCGAACCACAGGATGCTGACCGCGGCGCCAAAGGCGGCGCCCTGGGACACCCCCAAAAAGCCGGGCTCGACCAGCGGGTTACGAAAGACCATCTGCAAGACAGCGCCGCAGGCAGAGAGGGTCATGCCCAGGAGCAGGGCGGTCAGCAGCCGGGGCAGCCGCAGCGAAAAAACCAGCCGCTGGGCCAGGGCATCCTCCTGCAAGAGAGAGGGCGACAGCCAGTAGGGGGCCGGATATCGCCCCACAAAAATCGATAGCAGCAGCACGGCCAACAAGCCCAGGGCCAGCAGCCATAACAGGCGGGGTGGAGAAAGACGATACGGGGTCAACTGCATCGGTGAATTACAGTCCCTTCATCAGCGGCATCACCTCGGCTTCGATGGTAGCCGGCTCCAGGCCGTACATCTGGGTGTAGAACTCGTTGATCTCTTGCCGGATGTCAATCCCGGTGGCCCGTTCCGGCTGAATTTTGGTGGCCAGCCACTGTAAGCCCAGGATCCAGCGGGGGTCGGGCTGGTCCCAGCTATAGAAATCTTTGGTAAAACCAAAGAGTTGATCGTTTTGAACCGCCTTGAGCGCCTGCCATCTGAGATCGGCCTTGAGTTGGGCAACCACCTCCTCAGGATTGGTAAAGTAAGAAACGATGTAGATCTGGTCTGGATTCCAGGCCGCGATCTGCTCAAAGTTGACCACGGTCCAGCCGCCCTGCTCGGTTGCTTCGGTCCAGACCGGTATGCCTCCGGCCATTTCGGTCATAGTGGTTTGTAGCCAGGAGGCCGGCGCTACATTAAAGGCGACATCGCCCCCCTTGTCACTGTACTGCAAAATCAAGACCGCCGGCTTTTGCTCTTCGGTCAGCCCGGCCATGGCCTGCTGCACCCGCTCGACCCGCTGCCGGTAGAAATCGAGAATTTCCTGGGCTCGGGCCGGATTACCGAGCAGTTGGCCCATTGTGGTGATATCCCGAATGTACTGTTCCGGGCTCTCTAGATCAACGTAGACGACGGGTATCCCCACCTGCTCCAGGGGCGCACCCAGCCGGTCGGCCATAAAGCTTTTGAGGAGCACCAGGTCCGGCTTGAGGGGGGCAATCTGCTCGGGACCGGCGTTCATCTCCAAAAAGGTCTTCTGATCGTAGGTTGGGTCAACCAGGGCCTGAGCGTTGTTAGCAGACTGCTGCCGTAACTCAATCCCGGCCAGGCGTTCACCGGCTTCAGGAAACATATAAAAGGCATCGGCCACCAGGGGGGTGGCCCGACCGGCAATGACCCAGCGCTGCGGTGGTTCAGGAAAGATCAGGGTGCGATCCAGTCCGTCCGTCACTTGCACCTCTCCCCCCATCGGTTGGGAGGAGAGTAAGAGGCGTTGAGCTTCTTCTGCCGAAGGCACACATATCTTCCACCCAACTTCGATCAAATCCGGGTTGGTAATCTGGGCAAAGGTAGCATCCTGAGTGTGCTTCTGGTTGGTGGCGGCCACCAGGGCCGGGTAGGCCAGCGCCTGGCCCAGGAACTTGACGGCAATCTTACTCAGCCAGTCATCCACCTGAACGGTGTACTCCTCCATACAGGTCATCTCTTCTTGTTGTTTCTGGGGAGCCGCCAGAGCCGAAAAAGGCAGCAGCGAAACAAACAGGACAACGATGAGCACCGGGTTCAACAATCGATCTGTTTTGTGCGGCATTGATCTAAGATCTCCTTGTAAAGGATGATGTTCAATAATTAAATACTCATTTAATGAGCATTATAAACAAAATTTTCCACAAAGTCCATTCTGTGTGTTTATAAAAAACAAGGCTACGAGTGGTCATCTTCAGCAGCATTTTGAGCCGGAATCCAAACCTTGATCAAGGTTCCAGCGCCCAGTTCGCTTTTGACTGACAATGATCCTTGACACTCCCCCCCAGGCTAGTGCGCTTGTGAAGATGATTGATCATTCATTCCCAGAAAATAGTAGACGGTAGACGTTGGACGAGGAGAAACATCCGGTCCATTGTCTACCGTCTATTTAGCTTTTTCGTTACCCGACAGTAACTACCTACCATGTCATTCTGAACGAGCGCAGCGAGTGAAGAATCTCCTATTTCGCCTTGAATTTGCCCTCGTTGTCGGAGATTCCTCGTCGTTTATGCCCTTTGGGTACTGCGCTCCTCGGAATGACATGCACTGCGTAAGTACTGAATTGGTTTAATATGAGTGGATTGTTACGATGGTGTCATCGCAAATCATATCAAGTTAGCCCAGTTATCTCACGGTACTCATAACTACTCTATCGAAAATACGATCGCCAAACCATTTCCGCATGAACATGAGCGGTTTGGCAAATTTCCCAACGGCGTATCTTGTTTTGGGCTTTTTGGCCTTGAGGGCCTTCGAGATGGTTTTGGCGATGACAGAGGGCGGTGAACCCCCACCTTGCTCATAAGAGTTCTCCGTTACGGAAGCGACTGCCTTGGCCATATTCGCGTAGGCGGAACTGCCTGATCGCTCCATCATAGGCCCTGCCACCACTGACCCAAACTCTGTGGTGATGATGCCCGGCTCGATGATGATCACGTCGATGCCAAAGGGAGCGAGTTCGAGTCTCAAGCAATCCGACCAGCCTTCCAGCGCGTGTTTTGTGGCGTGATACCACGAACCCAGGGGGGTATATATCTTCCCCCCCATCGAAGAGATGTTGATGATTTTGCCGGCCCTCTTCTGCCGCATATAGGGCAATACCGCTTGCGTGACTCTGGCCAGACCAAACAGATTGACCTCAAACTGGTAGCGGGCGTCGTCGATGGTAGTGTCTTCCATCGCGCCGTACATGCCAAACCCGGCGTTGTTCACCAGCACATCGACTCCCCCGTGCTGCTGCTTAATCGTCTCGATCGCCTTGGCAACATCCTCCTCCTTGGTGACGTCCATCTTTAAGGTGATGGCCCCCAGTGCTTCGAGGTCCTTCTTTTTTCAACTCTTCTGGCGGCCACATACACCACCAACCCATCCTGCAGGAGTTGTTTGGCCGTTTCTTTGCCCATTCCTGATGATGCGCCGGTGACTAAAGCTATTTTCTTTGACATTTGATTACTCCTTTTTGAGTTTTTTTACAAATGGACTTTCTTCGACATCGCCGTGCCGTGAAAGCCGTTTTTTGAAATCAACCTTAAGATGGTGTCTAAAATTGCCTGACGTTTGTCTTCAACGTGATCCATTCAGAATTACCACCTCCTTGCCGTAAACCGAATGAACGGTCGTGTTTATGGTTATTATAGTATCCTTATCCGCAAAAATGAATACACAAAACTGCATAAAGCTTGCACAATTCTATAATATCTTGTAAAATTATTTGTTCCCAGGAAATGTTTAGGTTATAATATTGCCGGAAGATGAATAAATATGTTTCAATCAGCGGATTGTTTGTGACGCTTATGGGATAAATTCAGGAGAAAGAGAATGGCCTATCAAACCAATAAACTGGCAAAGTTTGTAGGTCTTTTGGAACAGCACACCCCACAGGAGGGCGTACACGAAACCTGCATAAAAAGCTTCGGTACCTTTAAGGCATCCACAACTCACGGGAGAAGTCCAACTGTTGACGAGCCGGCTATTGTGATTGTCGGACAAGGCAGAAAATATTGTTATGTGGGTCATAAAAAATACGATTACAGCGCCGGTAATTTACTCACCTTGTTTCTGCCCATGCCTGTGGAAACAGAAATTATTGAAGCCAGTCCCGACAAGCCCTTTCTGGCCGCTGGCGTTAGAATAGACCTGGGCCGGTTGGCTGACGTTTTGCTGAGGATTGACCGGGTAGATGGGGTTGCGGCCAAACCGGTTTCTGCCAATCCATCCGGTATATTTTCTGCCCCGTTGAATGATAAGCTGCTTGATGCAACCATCCGGCTTATGGAGACGCTGGCCAATCCAAGAGACGCGGCGATTTTGGGGGAGTCGATTGTGGATGAGATTTATTATCGCATCCTGTGCGATGAACAAGGTGGCTCTCTTAGATATCTTTTGCAGCAGAGAGGGCAGATTCAGCGAATTTCAAGAGCTGTGGAATACATCCATCAAAATCTGGAGGAAACTATATCGGTGGAAAAACTGGCAGAGAGGGTCAATATGAGCAGTTCCGGTTTCCATAAAAGCTTCAAGGAAGTGATGCATTTATCACCCTTGCAATATGCCAAGTCTATCAAATTGTTTAAGGCCCAAACGCTCATAAAAGAAGGTAAAAATGTGAGTGAAGCGGGGTATCTGGTGGGGTATAATAGCCCGGCCCAGTTCAGCCGGGAGTACAAACGGCATTTTGGCTTTGCACCATCTGTAATATGAGTACCAACTTCTCGACGGAAATGATGTTCATCATACAAAGGAGGAAAGAGTATGAATTCCCAAAGGTTGCTGCAATGGATAACCGGTTTTACGTTGGTCGCGTTCCTTTCGTCAGCATGCGTTGCCCCCCAAGCCTCCACCGTTCCCACCGGTGCTGCCAGTCCCGGTGCGGGAACAGGGCCGGCCCAGTTCACTGACCCCTTCGCTTACTGTACAGCGGTTGGCACGATTGACGCACCAGACGAGCGGTATGCTGGCCCGGAGGTATCTGAGGAGATCGTCCAAGGCCTGAAGGCAGCATTGGAGATGGCTGACGACGCGCCAACAGAATGGGTCGTAGCCGGAACGGTCTGGCGTTGCATGGGCGGCCAGGTCTGGGCTTGTTTCGTCGGTGCCAATTTACCATGCACAGCCAAGGCAGACACGAGCCGCACACCTACATCCGCTATGGAGGATTTTTGCCAGGAAAATCCGGGCTCTGATGTTATTCCGGCCGCCGTCACGGGCCGGGCCACGGTCTATCAATGGGGCTGTACGAATGGCACAGCCGAGATTGTCAAAGAACTGTTCAAGCCGGACCCCCAGGGATTTTTGTCGGACTTTTGGTACGAGATCACCCCCGAGTAAGGCCATTGTTTGTTGTGGTAAAGTTGCCAACCGATAAGGATTCTATCCTGGAATTGACAAAAACGAGCTAAGCGGGTATAGTGTAGACAGTAGGACGAAGAATATATCTGTTCGGTTTTGAAGCGACCGCCAGATCTTTGGCCGGTCGTTTTTTCCTGCGGGTGAACCTCTTTGACCTATGTCTCTATTGTATTATTTTAACATTTGAAGGAGTAAAAAACAGTATTATGTCTGAACGAGTTCAAGGCACCGTCAAGTGGTTCAACGCCAGTAAAGGCTATGGCTTCATTGCACGCGAGGGTGGCGAAGATGTTTTTGTTCACTATTCTGCGCTCCAGTCTGAGGGCTATCGCTCACTAGATGAAGGACAGCGCGTTGAGTTTACCATTGAACGCACCCCCAAGGGCTTACAGGCCACCGATGTTGTAACCCTGTAGTCTCTTAATTAGTTTGAAAGGAATTTTCTATGAATAAGAAACTTTACGTTGGTAATCTGAATTATGCCACCACCGAGGACGAACTGCAGAGCCTGTTTACTGAGGTGGGGCCAGTTATTTCGGTGACCGTGATTACCGACCGTATGACAGGCCGGTCGAAAGGTTTCGGCTTTGTCGAGATGGAAACTGTCGAGGCTGCCCAAGAGGCTATAGAACGTTTTAACAATTATGAGCTCAATCAGCGCAACATCATCGTGAATGAAGCGCGTCCTCCCCGTGAACGGTCTTCTGGGGGAGGCGGGAGGCGCGGCGGCGATCGAGGTAGGGGTCGTGGTGGTTCCTCTCGTGGTGGTGGCGGTCGGCGCTATTAAGCCCTATTGAGAATACCTATCGTATCATCGTAAAAGCGCGGGGAGAATTCCCGCGCTTTTGTTTTTGCTGGGTAAAGTTACTGATGAAATAAAAAAAGCCACCCGCCGGAATCGAACCGGCAACCTGCTCATTACGAATGAGCTGCTCTGCCGATTGAGCTAGGGTGGCAAGAAATCATCGCTTTAGGATCAACCATGCCTGATTATATCACGCCCTTCCCCAAAGTCAAATAAAAACAATCGCAACCTACTCAACAAAGTACATTTTTACGCAATACGCAATACGTCAAGGAAACTATGGTTAATCACGCCTAATCGGTTATAGACATTTGGCCCAAAAATGATATAATACCCCTGGGTATAGTGTGATAACATGTTCAATGAGCAAAAACTTGGCTCCATAATACCTGAGCCCCAAGAGCATCCTCTTGGGGACTTTACTTTTAGGGAGACTGGTAATAAATGACAAAATACATTTTTTGCACGGGTGGGGTGGTTTCCTCACTGGGTAAAGGAGTGACCGCCGCCTCGATTGGCCGTCTCTTGAAGAGCCGGGGCCTATCCGTAACGGTGCAAAAATTAGATCCTTACCTGAACGTGGACCCCGGTACGATGAGTCCCTATGAGCACGGGGAGGTCTTTGTACTGGAGGATGGGGCCGAAACCGATTTAGATCTGGGGGCTTACGAACGTTTTATCGACGAAAATCTGACCCGGTCCAGCAACCTGACCAGTGGTCAGGTCTACCAGGAAGTGATCAACCGCGAGCGGCGGGGGGATTATCTGGGCAAAACCATCCAGGTCATTCCCCATGTGACCAACCAGATTAAGGCCCGCATTAACCACATCGCCCGTGAAAGCGGTGCGGATATCGTTATTGTCGAGGTTGGGGGGACGGTGGGTGACATCGAAAGCCTGCCTTTTTTGGAAGCATTACGCCAGATGCGCAAGGATGCCGGTCGTAACAATGCCTTTTATATTCATGTGACTCTGTTGCCTCATTTACAGGCCACGAACGAACTGAAAACCAAGCCGACCCAACATAGCGTCCGGGAGTTGCGAGGCATTGGTATTCAACCGGATATGATCGTTTGCCGGGCCGACTTGCCGGTTGGGGATGAACTCCGCGAAAAGATTGCCCTATTTTGTGACGTCGAGAAGCAAGCTGTCGTCCCCCTAACCACGGTCGAAACCATTTACGAAGTCCCCCTGATTTTGGAGGAAGCGGATATTGCCGAATTTATCTGCGAACGCCTAAACATCCCCTGCGGCCCACCAGATTTGGCCGAATGGCGTGACCTGGTGGCCCATATCAAAAAACCCAAGCCCACTGTCACCATCGGATTGGTGGGTAAATACATTGACTTAGAAGATGCTTACATTAGCGTTTACGAGGCCCTTCTACACGCGGCCACCCAGCAAGATTGTGAAGTCAAGATTGAGTGGATTGCTTCCGAGGACCTGGAGCGGATGCGTGGTTTCGACCGGCTGGAACGGGTGAATGGCATTGTCGTTCCCGGCGGGTTTGGTGAGCGGGGTATCGAAGGCAAAATTGTCGCGGCCAAGTTTGCCAGAATTCGCGAAGTCCCTTACCTGGGCTTATGTTTGGGGATGCAGGTGATGGTGATTGATCTGGCCCGAGAAGTATTCGAAATCGATAGCCCTAACTCGACCGAGTTTAATCCAACCACTCCCTACCCGGTCATTGATCTTATGCCCGACCAACGTGATATTGCCGATCTGGGTGGCACCATGCGCCTGGGGAGTTATCCCTGCTGCCCGGTAGAAGGGACCATTGCCGCCAGGGCCTACAAAACTGATTTGGTATATGAAAGACACCGGCATCGCTTTGAATTTAATAACGAGTACCGGGAGCCATTAGAGCAAGCCGGCCTGGTCTTGTCCGGTCTCTCCCCGGACGGTCGCCTGGTTGAAATTGCCGAACTGCGGGATCATCCCTTTATGGTCGGCAGCCAGTTTCATCCGGAGTTTAAAAGTCGTCCGACCCGGCCCCATCCCTTATTCTCCGCTTTTATCGAGGCGGCTCGCTTCCACGCCGGTTTAATCAAATCGTCAGAAACCGTCACCCCGGTTGCTGAGCAAACTAATCACAAGTAAAAGATAGGCTTTACATTTACCATAAAATGCGATAAACTATTTACCATAAGATGATGATCAGGAGAAGGCGCTATGAAACTGAAGCTTACCATTCCGGTTAGTTTGCTGATTCTTTTTATCATTTCGGCCTGTGAATTACCCCGGCCCGGCGGTGATGTTGGCGATATTTCGCCCGATATTCCTGTTGTCACCGGCCCTGAAGCCACGGCTTCCCCCACGGTCACGGAGGCAGCCGTTCCTCCCACCGAAACGGCTGAAATGCCCCCCTCCCCTTCCCCTGAAGGGGTTACCCCACCGGATATTCCTGATATTTCTCCAGAAGGGGTTCCGGCGGCTGTGGCGCCCGACGTCCAGGAATTTGTGCCGGGCCAGGTGTTGCTTAAATTAACTCAGCAAGCCGCCATTCAAGCTCAAAGCGCGGAACTGGGCACCGATGGGATTATGAAGGCCGGCATTCCCAGCCTTGATCAGACCCTCAAGCAAATTGGCGCGAACAGACTGGAACCGATTATCGAGGAAGTGGCCAACGTGGTGGGCAAAGCCATCCAACCCTTCTCTGTGCAGGCCCTCGGAGTCAGTCAGCTTTACAGTGTCAACTTTTCTCCCGACCATAATCCCCTGGATATTGCCAATCTGTTGAGGCAGGACCCCACCGTCGAATATGCCGAGCCTAACTATCTGGCCGGCATTACCGTCGAACCCGGATCGATGCCGGCTCCCGTTACACCGAATGACCCCTATTTCAAATTCCAGTGGCATCTTGAGGCCATTCAGATGTCCACTGCCTGGGAGAGTTCTACCGGGGCTGGGGTAACGGTGGCCATTGTCGATACCGGCGTTGATTTTGGCACGCCCGATCTGGCCAATGTCAACCGGCTCACCGGTTACGATTTTACCAACAATGACTCGGACCCCACCGACGATCAAGGGCACGGCACGCACGTCGCCGGAACCATCGCCCAAAGCACCAATAATGGGCTTGGCGTAGCCGGGGTGGCCTTTGATGCGCGTCTCCTACCGGTTAAGGTATTAGGGTCGAATGGTCAGGGGAGTTACGAGGATATTATCAAGGGCATTATCTACGCCGTCGACCAGGGGGCTAAAGTGATTAATCTGAGCCTGGCCGGGCGCGGTGGTTCGCAAGCCCTGCAAGAGGCGGTCAAATATGCCCACAGCAAGGGGGTCGTGGTAGTAGCCGCGGCCGGCAACAGTAGTGGCCCGGTCGAATACCCCGCCGCCTACGATGATTTTGTGATCGCCGTTGGTGCTACGCGTTATGACAATACCCTGGCCCCCTACAGCAACTTTGGGGCTGAAATCGATCTGGTTGCGCCGGGAGGCGATATTGACGTCGATCAAAACCAGGACGGCTGGGCCGATGGCGTGCTACAGCAAACCTTTAAATCGTCCGGCACTGGCTATAGTTACCGCTTTTTCGAAGGTACCTCAATGGCCTCGCCCCACGTGGCCGGGGTGGCAGCTTTAATGCTATCCCGCAAACCGAACGCCTCGCCGGCCGAAATTGAAGCCATTATGGCCCAAACTGCCCGCAATCTCGGCTCGGTTGACCAGTTTGGAGCCGGCTTGATTCAAGCAGCCAATGCCCTGGCTGCCATCGGTGGTCCTCTACCAATAACAGTGACCCCCATCGTCCAGGAACCAACCCTGACTCCTACCCCTACCCCGACCCCCTCTCCTTCGCCGACCTCTACGCCGATCCTCCCCTCCCCACGGACCTTTACTCCCACCCCGACCCTGACGCCGATACCACCAATCCCCACCACCCCGACCCCACCACCGCTACCGGGCGAGTTGCTGGTAAACGCCAGCTTTGAGGGTGACGACGGTTGGGTCTTTGGCGACACACCTATTCGGGGCGGCTACGACACCGGTATTGTGCGTAGCGGCAGCCGGTCGGCCCGCGTGGGGGCCACCAGCGGGCGGGACACCTTCAGCTTTAGTTCCGTGTGGCAACGCGTCACTATTCCGGTCGAGGCCGGCCAGGTCACCCTCAGCGCCTACGTCTATCCTATCAGTCAAGACGGACCGGGCACCGATGTCCAAAATATCATGATCCTGAATCAAAACTTCCGGGTGCTCAGAACGCTCTCCACCGAGCTAAGCAATAGCCAAAGCTGGGAACTTCGCTCTTATGACCTGTCCGACCTGCGCGGCCAGACCATTTACGTTTACTTCAGTGTCCTCAACCGCGGCCGGACCGGCCGCCTCAGCGCGATGTATATTGATGATGTCTCCCTGAGTTGGGGACCGTAAGACTATCACTGGCTTATTAAATTTATCTCTCTGTAAAGAGGGCATCCCTATGCCCGACCTCCTCCACTCTTAAATTTCCACTTGTATATCCTGATGGCGTATGATAGAATTGAATATAATCCTGAGAGTTAATAAATAAATCGCAAGTGAAGCATTGACCACTCGACAAGAAATAGAGCAGTGGTTACAAGAGGGGATAATAGCCGCCAAATCAGGACAGTATGAGCAAGCTCGTTTCCGCCTACTGGATGTTGTCGAGCAAGACCAAACCAACGAAACTGCCTGGTTCTGGCTTTATCAACTTTTTGACCGCTACGAAGACAAATACATTTGCCTGGAAAATCTGATCACGATCAATCCCTACAACGAGTGGGCCAAAAAAGAGCTTCTCAACTATGTGGAGCTATCCGCATTTCCGGAGGCTGGGCTGCCAACCAACTTGGCCGGGCCCAGGCCCAGCCAGTCGGCCAAGCTAATCTCAGAAGAAGAGGGCAAAAACCGGGGATTGTCTACCAGGTCCCCGCGCCCGGTAACGCTCAAATTAGTGGCTGCCTTTTGGCTGGGCATTTCCATCGCTTTCTTGGCGAATGGGATTATGGCCTTCAGTCAGTGGCTGACATCAAATGCCAGCGCCCGAACTTTTACAAGTCACATTATTTCATTTCAAATCCTTGAGATGTTGATAGCGATTATATTCGTAATTGCCGGTATCGTGGGCTTGAGTGTGGCCGTTATGCTCTTTTTCCGGTCAATGGTCGGGTTTTACGGGAGCATATTATTGGCTTTGGGGCTGCTTTTGGTTGGCCCCCTGGTCAGCCTGATTGCAGCCCCGCCGCACTATCTGACAATGATTTGCACGGGTGGTATATCTGGGATGATCGTGTTATTAACCCTGGCCAGTCAACCTGGTTTCAAAGAGACCCAACGAGCTAACAACATTTCGGACTGAAACTTTCGATCATACTCAGAATAAACGCCAGATTCTATTCAGGACAAGCTTTTCATGGCCAAGCCTTTGCTATATAGCCTTGACGAAATAAAAGGAACGGACCTGCCACTAGTTGGCGGCAAAGCCTTCCGGCTGGCCACCCTTAAACAGCACGGCTTTAATGTGCCCCAGGGCCTGGTACTGACCACGGCTTTCTTTGAAACTCAACTTGAATATTGTCAATTAACCCCCTTGTGGACCGGCTCGCCCGATGTCGCCGTGACCACCGACTCACTCAATTGGTTAGCCAACACCTTAAAAATAAAGCCTCTGGCTAAAGAGCTCCTGACCACCTTCAATGAACGGGTGGGGACCCTCTTTAGCCCGGAAATAAACAGTTTTGCCGTCCGCTCATCAGCCATTGACGAAGATCAGCGCGAGCACACGTTTGCCGGAGTGCATCTAACAGAATTGGGGGTACCTCGCAGCGTTCTGCCTATTGCCATCACCCGTTGCTGGGCTTCGGCCCTGGATGAGCCGGCCATCAAATACCGGCAAACCCACGGGATGTCCATCCAGAGCATTCGCATCGCGGTCCTGATTCAACCTATGCTGGTACCCCTGAGCTCTGGGGTGGGATTTAGTATTAATCCGCTCACCGGTACCCGGGACGAATTGATTATAGAGGCCACTTGGGGCCTGGGTGAAACCCTGGTTAGTGGGGAGATTCAACCCTATTTCTATAAACTGGCCAATCAGCCCCCCGATTATCCGGTCATTGAGCAACACGTTGGGAATGTCTCTCCACCGCCTGACCTGGCTGACCGGGTTGACAACGGTCCCCTCCCGGTCAGGGCCCTGGCCGAATTGGCCATTCAGATTGAACAAATTCAAGCCTTGATGGGCGAGGCCCAAGATGTGGAATGGGCCTGGCAAGATGAGACCTTTGTTTTCCTGCAAACCCGGCCGGTGGCCCTGCCGCCGCCCCCAGACCAAATGGTAGATCAGGAGTGGACTCGTGGCAACTATCCCGAGTTTCTACCGGAGTTACCCTCGCCCCTTTTCAGCTCTCTCCTAGAGTGTACCCAAAGTCAAGCCTTCACCTTCTTTAAAAAACTTGGCTTACAGGTCGAGGGCCTGGGACCTTACGTCAAATTAATTCTGGGACGGCCTTATCTGAACCTGACCTTGCTTAAAAGAGTCATCGCCCAGATTGGGGTCAACCCTGGCAGTGTGCTGCACACCATCGGCCACACTGAGCCGGGGGCCAGGGTGAATCTTTCCATTGACTGGGAAACGGTCTGGAAAATGCGCCGGGTTTACTGGTTGGTCTTGAAACGGGTTCTGACAGCCGGTCGTGATTTGAAGCATTATAAAATCCTGGTGGATGAAGCGGTGACTATTTGGAACGAGGCCAGTATGGAGGCCCCCCTGCCCACTTTGTTGGCTCAACTACGGCAGCGTGAGCAAATTTACAGCGAGCTATTTAACACCAACTTGAATCTGGCCAGCGGTATTTCGGCTATTACAGCCATTGGCAGTGGCTTGATTGCTCCGCTGACAAAAACGCCAGCCGCTCTGCTGAGTAGCCTGGCCCTGACCGGCGTTAAAACCAGAGACAGCAAGTTAAACCAGGCCCTGTTCAACTTAGCTCACCTGGCCCGCCAAAACGAGCACATTAAAAAATATTTTGATAGTGCCCCTGATGACTTTCACGACTACCAGCACACCCCGACCATCCCGGCCGAATTCAAGACCGGCTTTGCCAAACTCCTGGCCGAGCTTGGCTATCGGGCCACGTACGAGGCGGACATGGGCTGGCCGCGTTACGCCGATGCCCCGGCCTCGTTGTTGGGCATTATTCGTCAATACACCCAAATTGAGCCTTTGACCGCTTACGGCAACAGGCCTGGGCCCCATCCCGATAGAGTGGTAACCTGGGCTAATTCAACCCAGGCCACCGGCCTCAATCGCCTGCTACCCTGGCGGCGTTGGCTGGCTGTCCCCCTGGTCAGCTTCTTGCGCCGTTTGCTGGTTATGCGCGACGAGTTAAACAATACCCGGGCCAAGGCCATGGCGGCCTGTCGCCGGTGGGACCTGGCCCTGGGCCAGAAGTGGGTAGACCAGGGGTGGCTGGTTCAGGCGGAAGATATTTTCTGGCTCACGATGGAAGAGATCGAGCAAGCCCTGATGATTGAAGCGCACGGTATAACCCTCTCCTCAATTGTGCAGGCGCGCAAAGAAACCTATCAAACCTATGCCGAAACCGAAATGCCCTTTCGTTTGCAAGAATCGCAAATTCCCTCCATTCAGTTGGGCATTGGTCTGTCCTCTGAGACCGCTTCAGAGGTGATGATGGGGTTGCCGGTCAGTCCGGGACAGGCCCGGGGCACGGTTATGGTGATCCATAACCCCCATGAATTTGAGAAGGGGGCCGATGATGTGATCCTGGTGATGCCCTCCACCGATCCGGCCTGGCTGCCCCTGCTGCACCTGGCCGCCGGCCTGATTGTCGAAATGGGCGGCCTGCTTTCCCACGGCTCGATCATCGCCCGTGAGTATGGGCTGCCCGCCGTGGCCAACATTCCCCAGGCAACAAAGCGCTTCCACACCGGCGATATCGTCCTGGTCGACGGCAGCACCGGTATTATTCAACTGTTAGAGTCGGCTAAGTTCACCCTGGGGCAAAAATAAACGCTCACCTCCCTACCCCTTCGGCGGAATCTCAACAAACTGTTTAATAGTTGGGATCATCTGGCGGGCGGTTTCCTCTCCCAGCCGTACTACCTCATTGATGTGCTCAAAATCCAGGGTATGTTTGGCAGACACGGTGTGGTGAATCAGCACATCCGTTAAGGGCAGTTGTTTCTTGACCATTTCGGCTTCCATGGCACTAAACATATTGAAGACGATTTGCAAGATGTGAGGCATTTGATCCCTGCGGCCGCCATAAGATTGGCGCAAGGGTTGAATCACGCTGGAGGCGATGACGACACCCGCCCCCCGCTTACGCAACACGCTGGCTGGCAGGGGATTAACAATGCCCCCATCCACAAAATAGCGGCCTTGATAGTACCAGGGATCGGCCAGAATGGGCACACTGAGACTGGCCCGAATGGCATCGGCCAGGGGACCGGCATCAAAAACAACCTCATCACCGGTTAAAATATCAGCCGCCACAATGTACAGCGGTATTTTTAATTGCTCAAAGGTACGGCCTTCTACGGACCGGGCAATCACTCTATCCCGGGCTTTGCGTCCTTTGGCAATGCCCGTCCGGGGAGGAATGTTAAAATCCCAATTAGAAAGCTTCGTAACGTATTTAATTTCTTCAGTGAATTGGTCTAGCCGTTTCGTATCCCAGCCCACGGCCAAAAAGGCGCCAAACCAGGCTCCGGCACTGGTACCGGCCACCAAATCAATGGGAATATTTTCTTCCAATAAAACCTTCAACACCCCAATGTGAGCCAGGCCCCGAGACCCTCCGCTGGACAAAGCCAGGCCAACCAGACGATTGGTCAGCCGGCGGGCCATACGCCACAGGTCGGCCTTGGAGTCGGTCGTGACCCATATCTTTCGTTTGGGATCAGCAGCAGCGAGCCAGGCCGGCGGCTGACCAATACTGACCACTGTATCGGCCAACTCAGCCGCTTTTTGGGCCAGGGGGTCAGCCTGTTCCGGCAAAATGATAATGATGTGTTTATAAACCTCAACCTGGTAACTCAAACTTTTGGCTAAATATGCCTCATCCAAATTATCATTGTCCAGCATGACGATGTCACCGAACAGCATGGGGTCAATATCTACTTTGACTCCGGGTAGAGGGAGCAAACCGATGGGGCCCTTTAATTGCGCTTGAAGGGCCTGAGCCAGTTGTAGTCCGGCACAGTCTTCTCTCTGTTGCCCAAATGCTTGATGAGGAAAAACCAAAGCCGTGATGTGACGTGTCGTGGCCGGACCTTTCTTGCGCCGGGTGGTCTTGACCAGGCGTTGGCTCAACTCACGCATAACTTCCAGAGCAATTGAAGGTCGGGTAGTCACCAGGTACTCAAAATCTTTTTTGCATAAAACCCACAATTCAGCATCAATCATGACCTGTAAACTGGCCGTGCGCGGCTGGGCCAGCAGCAAGGAAATTTCGCCCACAAAACTACCCGGCCCCATAAAGGCGATGGTGTCTTTGGCATCCCGGCCCACCACCGCCACCTGGCCCGACTCAACCAGATACATAGTATCGCCAACATCACCCTCTCTAAAAACAATCGCCCCCTTAGGGTAGCTCTCTTTGCCCAAATGCCTGGCTATCAATTCAAGGTCATCATCATCCAGGTTTTTAAATAGGGGGATACTCCTGAGAATGAAGAGAGGAATACTTTCAGAGCTATCTTTGGCCGACAAGAGCTTTCTCCATAACTGTTATGATAAAGATTATAGACCGATTACCTAAAGCGGTCAATGCCCCTGATTTCTGCTTCAGGGTTTCGCCAAAGTCAAAGGTCAGGTATAATAGAATAAATCTCCATCACTCATAGAAAGCAGGTGGCCTATGGACCTTATCGGCCAGAATCTTGGCCAATACCGTATCACTGAACCGATCGGCGCGGGTGGGATGGCCACAGTGTACAAAGCCTATCAGCCCGGGCTGGATCGTTACGTGGCCGTTAAAGTGTTGCCGGCCCAACACGCCCTCACCCCCGGCTTCAAAGAACGCTTCATCCGCGAAGCCAAAGCGGTGGCCCAACTCAGCCATCCCAATATCCTGCCCATTTATGACGTTGGCGTAGAAGGTGACATCAGCTACTTTGTGATGAAATACGTGCCTGGCCGCACCTTACGTGACTTAATGGGCAAGCCCATACCGCTGCCCAGGGTGTGTCACTTTATTGACCAGGTAGCCGGGGCTCTTGACCACGCCCACGAGCAGGGCATTCTCCATCGAGATGTCAAGCCGGTCAACATGTTACTGGAGAATGATTGGCTCCTGCTGGCCGATTTCGGGCTGGCCAAAATTGTCGAAGGTAGTCAAGCTTTAACTGCGACCGGTTCAAGCATGGGCACGCCCGCTTACGTCTCGCCGGAACAGGCTACGGGCAAGCCGGTTGATCACCACACCGATATTTACTCCCTGGGCATTGTGCTTTATGAAATGGTCACCGGCCGGGTTCCTTATGAAGGCGAGACGCCGATGGGGGTAATGTTCAAGCACGTTTACGAATCCCTGCCCTTGCCCCGCAATCTCAAGCCCGACTTGCCGGAAGGGGTGGAACAGGTCATTCTCAAAGCAGTGGCCAAAGACCCGGCCGGCCGTTATCACCGGGCCGGCGAATTAGCTGAAGCGTTGCGGCAAGCCGGGGGCATCGAAAGCCAGCCTGTAGCCCAGCCCATAACACCGCCTCCGCTGGCTCCCGATCGTCCGGCCGAGGGCCTGGAGCAGACAATCGCCCACCAGGCTGGCGATACGGCCTCAATCCCCGCCACAAAAACGATGCCCAGTACCACTGTCGCCAGAACACCCGCCCCTGTGGTGAGCCGCCAACTGCCCTGGCCGTGGCTTGGTGGTGGACTGTTGGCCCTGGTCGTCATAGGCGCCCTCATTTTCTTTGTTCGCGGTGGCGGAATCGGTCAGCCAACCCCAGAACGAGCCGATACCGGCCAATATTATGCCGAAGCCGAAAGTCCTGACGAAGCAGTCCAGGGCACTGAAATCGCCGCAGTGGTAGAAGAAGTCGTAGAAGAACCCGCCGCTGCCGAACCAGTCGTGGAAGAACCCGCCGCTGCCGAACCTGCCGTCGTTCCCACGGACCAACCAACGTCCGAGCCAATCAGCCAACCTATGGCGACACAACCGGCAAAAGCCAGTATGGCGGCCAGCCCGGTCCCTACGGTCAACCCTACTCCCATCGACAGCGAAGCGACCCGGCTTACCGCCACCGCCCGTCTGGGGCGTGGTCCGATTAACCAAATCACCACCAGTCCAGATGGAAAAACGTTGGCCGTATCGAGTAGTCCGGGGGTGTGGCTGTATGATCTATCCACCCTGGAACCCCTACAATTATTGACCGGTCAGGGTAGCGTGATCTGGGAAGTGGCCTGGTCCCCCGATGGCACGCAGTTGGCCGTGAGCAGCGAAGATGGGGCCGTACGAATCTGGGATGCAACCAGCGGGGAAGAAATAGGCCTGCTGTCAGGTCCCACAGAACCGGCCATCGGAGCTGCGATAAGCGTCGCCTGGTCACCGGATGGTACGCAAGTGGCCTCTGGCAGCGAAGGCGGCCAGGTACGGGTGTGGGAGGTGGCCAGTGGACAGCCAGTGAACGTACTGACCGGCCACCTGTACGAAGTGTATGGGGTCGCCTGGTCGCCAGATGGCGCCCAGTTAGCCTCGGCCAGCCGGGATGCCACTCTACGGATCTGGGACGTGGCCAGTGGGGGTGAATTACAAGTGCTGGATAGCCATCTGGACCGGGTCAGCAGTGTGGCCTGGTCTCCCGATGGCAGCCAATTAGCCACCAGCAGCGCCGATTTCACCGTGCGCTTGTGGGATGCCCTGACGGGGCAAGAGACGCGCACGTTGACCGGCCACACCGATGTTGTGGCCGGTGTGGCCTGGTCGCCCGACGGCACACAACTGGTCTCGGGCGGCTTCGATAACACGGTGCGGGTGTGGGACACCGCCAGTGGCGACGAGCTACTGGTGCTGAGCGGCCATACCCGGCCGGTGGTCAGCGTGGCCTGGTTATCAGCAACAGACAATCCTCAAGTAATATCCGGCAGCGTCGATGGCACCATGCGGGTCTGGGACGCCGTGACCGGACAGGAAGTAGGCCTCGTGACCGGCCATACCAGTTTATTGAGAAGTGTAGCCTGGTCGCCCGACGGCAACCAATTAGCTGCAACGGGGTTTGATGGGACGGTGCACCTGTGGGACGTGACGGGACAAGAGGAAGTGGGGATGCTGAGCGGTGAGGGTCAAACACTGCTCAGCCTGGCCTGGTCACCCGATAGCAGCCAGTTGGCCTCGGGCAGTGACGATGGCCTGGTGCAGCTATGGGATCCGGCCACCGGTCAAGCCTTACAGTCGCTGACCGGTCACACAGACCGGGTGAATCATGTGGCCTGGTCACCGGACGGCAGGCTGGTCGCCTCGGCCAGTGGGGATGGCACGGTCCGCCTGTGGGACTCCGTCAGTGGGGCCAAATTGCGTGAACTGGCCGGTCATGCAGACGGGGTGAATAGCGTGGCCTGGTCACCGGATGGCAGCCAGTTGGTATCCGGGAGCGCAGATCGAACCGTTGCCGTGTGGGATGCGGTCAGCGGCGAGGCAATCCAGGTGCTGACCGGCCGGATAGACGCCTATAAAAAGGTTTTCAAACTAAGAGGTTCGGATTGGGTGCAAAGCGTGGCCTGGTCGCCCGATGGCAAACGCCTGGCCTCGGGCAGCGGCGACTTTGTGGTGCGGCTGTGGGATGCCACCAGCGGCGCGGAGTTGCGCATGCTGGAAGGTCACTCGGGTCCGGTATTGGGCGTGGCCTGGTCACCCGATGGCACCCGGTTGGCCTCAGCCGGTGGCCCGGATCGGACCGTGCGGGTCTGGGATGCGGCTAACGGGCAGGAGTTGTACATTTTACTCGGCCACGAGGACAACGTATACAGTCTGACCTGGTCACCCGATGGCAGCCAGTTAGCCTCAGCCGGCGATGATGGCCTGGTTCGGGTGTGGGATATTCCAGAGTAACTACATTTTGGGATTCGTAGTAACCACTTTAGTGGTTTTTGGCCCCATAACGCAGGCAATTAACGACTAAAGTCGTTACTACGAACTGCTTCGCTTACTCAATTTTTTGCCACGGCCCCTGACTATGCAGAGCCGCAAAACCCGTCCCCACCAACACCAACACCAGGCCTAAGACCGTCCAGACCCAGCCCCAATTGGTCGCCCTGTCCCCCGTGAGGGTCACGCCGGTTGCCGGTAAATCCTCGGGGGGTGTCATCTCGTCCAATGTATCCGTCTCAACACTATCGGGAGCTGTCGTCTCCTCTGTTTCGGTTACCACCGGGGTATCCCCCGCCTCAGCCGTTGTCTCCCCGGCCGTAGGTGTCTCCGCCGCAGATTCATCTCCCGTTGTAGGCCTTTCCTCACCACCTTGACCACCGGTAGAATCGTCCGGAGTCACTGAGTCAGGACCGGATTGGTCGGGCTGATCCTCGGTCGTGGCTGTCCCGTCACCGGGCTGGTCTGGCGTCTCGCCGGCAGCAGACGAGCCGTCACCGGAGGCGTCGGGCTGATCCTCGGTCGCCGTTGTTTCCTCACCGGCCTGATCTGGCGTCTCGCCGGCAGCAGACGAGCCGTCACCGGAGGCGTCGGGCTGATCCTCGGTCGTGGCTGTTCCGTCACCAGGCTGGTCCGGCGTCTCGCCAGCAGCAGACGAGTCGTCATCAGATACGCCCGCTTGATCCTCTCCCGCCGCTGTTTCCTGGCCAACCTGGTCAGTGGCCTCGCCGGTAGCCTCTAAACCACCGCCAGAGGCACCGGTTTGATCTGCTGGCGTGGGTGTCTCCTCAGTCACCTGATCCGTTGTCTCTGCGGCGGCCGGCGAGCCACCCCTAAATTCGTCGGATTGATCCTCTGCGCCTGGCGTCGTCTGACCAACAGGTGTCTCAGGCAGGGGAGTGGTCGTGTCAGGGGGCGTTGGCGTGGTCGTGGCCACCTCGGCTACCGCCGGAGGGGCAACTTCGGTCCGCCGGGCAAAAGCCAGCGCAGCCAGCCCTACGCCCAGGAGGAGAAGCAACAAAATAACCAGGATGGCCCGCTTTTTCTTCTTAACTTCTGCGTCAACGAGACTCTGTTCAAACATTACTGACTCCGTTGCTGCATCCAGTCACGCGCCTGCTCAATCCAGTTTTCGATATCAACCCGTTGCCAATTTTTGACGTCGAGCAAACGCCGGAGCCGGTCTGGATCGGCTTTGGCCAGTTGTTCAAAACTGCTGAAGCCAAGATCACGCAGCTTGCGCTGGTAAACCTTGCCAACCCCTTTAATAGCCGTTAAATCGTCCGGGTGGGTCCGTTGGTAGGTTTCAAACTCATCGCGCAGGCCATCCATCTGGGCCTCGGTGGCCTCGATTTGCTCCCGAAGCTGGCGGACATCGTCGTCACGTTGGCGCAGAAAGTCGGCCAGCGTCTGCGAGGCCGAGTCGTCGTGCTGGTAAAGCTCTAGGTTGGGGCCAAGTGCCGCCGCTTCACCGCTTCCGCGTTGGTTGAGTTGGCGTTGCAACTCCCGATTACGCCGGTAGGCTTCATCGATGAGCCATTCAACCACAAACCCAATAACGGCTCCAGCTACCACCAGTAAGACGCCAATAAACAGCCCCATTGAAGCACCGACGCCAAAAGCCCAGGCCACAACAAAGCCAATGACTAATCCCAAAACAAGAAGTACTACGGCAATGATTACGGTCATCGTTCCAGTCACTCCAGTCAAGATATGAATAGAGTAATCTAGTTTCAGGCTCCCCGTTACTTTATTATATCACATAACGCAGTAATTGAACACCTGGCGCTGAAAAAATGATTATATGTTAAGTTTGGTTCCACCTTGACGAGGTTAGGAAGTTCTAGAATTTAAATGCTGCCAAAACTGTATCGTCCGTGTGTTACGTGTTGCGTGTTGCGTGAGAGTTTTCGGCCAAATACCCAAAAAGCGGGCACAGGTTTAACACGCAGCACGCCGCCAAGGGCACGCCGCCAAGGGCACGCAAGCGAGCGACACGCAGCACGATTTTGGGAGCATTACTCGCCTGTACCCACAGGGCACAGGTACCCGTACCAGGTACAGGCGGGCACAGGTATTTTTCTAGAACTGCCTTACGACTCGGCCAGCAACGACCGGGCCAGGGCAAAAACATCGTCCAGCATGGCCGGGGTTAAGCGGCCGGTCTGGGTATTTTGTCGGCTGGGGTGATAAGAGGCAATTAAATGTCTGGGGAGAGCCGAGGCAGAATCAAGGGGATAATGCCGGCCGTGGCCAAATTTTAGCCGGGGTAGCTCGTAGCCGTGATCACGGAGCAGGCGCAGACAGCCCTCGAAGGCGATCTGCCCCAGGGCCAGAATGACCCGCACCTGGGGCATCAGGGCCCACTCTCGATCTAAAAAAGGGCGACAAGTGGCTAATTCCTGGACCGTAGGCCGGTTACCGGGCGGGGCACAGCGGGCCACCGCAGTGATAAAGGTATCGGTCAAGATCAGCCCATCTTCTCGATGGCGGGCCGTGGGTTGGCTGGCCAATCCGGCCCGATGCAGGGCCGCATACAAGGTATCGCCAGAGCCATCGCCGGTGAACATGCGGCCGGTACGATTGGCTCCATGCGCCCCAGGGGCCAGTCCCACAATGAGTAACCGGCCGGCCGGGTCGCCGAAGCCAGGCACCGGCCGGCCCCAGTAATCCCAATCCCGGTAGGCCCGCCGCTTTTCCCGGGCCACCTGTTCCCGCCAGGCCACCAGGCGCGGGCAAGCCCGACAGGCCACGACCTCCGCCGTCAGGGCCTGCCAGGCCGAGTCTGTTTCTGGCAATAGGGTCTCCTTCAAGTGTGCCTCCTTGTATACTGAGAGTACATCAAATGAGTGCATTTGGAGTCGAGGCTTCAGCCGGTTCAGGCCTAATGAGGTGTTGCGTGTTGCGTGTTGCGTGTCGCTTGCGTGCCCCTGCCCTATGGGGTGGCGGCGTGGAAGCAATTTCTACGCTCCCCGCTCTACGCTTTCCGCTCCCCGCTCTACGCCTTCCGCTCCCCGCTCTACGCTCAATGCTTCCGGCTGCGACGCCGCCGCCCTCTCTTTTTACGCGGCGCAGTCAAGCGACGCAACTTTTTTACGTACCCTTGTTCGTCAAAAACGCGTTGGTCCTTCAGTATCCCAAATATCTCGTCGGCCACCACCGTCCCAATCTGGTGCAGGGCCTCGTGTTGGGTCATGCCCTGCAACAGCAACCGGTCCAGGGTCTTAGTCGTTTCGGCCGGTTCGCCGGCGGCAATCTGGTTCTCGATGACCTGGTGAATCATCACGTGGATAATGGGATTGCTGCCATCTCGCTCAAGCTCTTCATCCGAGACCTCGTCCAACCGGCCCCACAGGTCGTAATATTCGGGATGCATACGCATGATTTCAACCAGGACCCGATCTTCCTCACTCAATGTGGATTCATCTACGCCGGATAATTCCCAGATAGTGCGCAGATGTTGTCGAGTCAGTTCACGCATTTGACGCATCATGACATCATCGTCTAACATTAGGTTCCTCCTGCCGCGAAATGCGCGGTTAGTTGGTATAGCCTGGTACAACTACTTGGTGTGGTCTTCTCATTTGAAGCGAGTATCTGATCTCTGAGTGCGCACTTGACCCTTTACCTGTTCTAGCCAGCCTACCCGAACATCGTGAATGTATTCAAATTCAGGGATGTAGGGCTTAATATCCAGAAGAGGGGTTTCATTAAGGACGTCTACTCGCTCAACGTAGATAAGGTTATTTTCTATACGTACAAGTTCTACCAGAGATAGGCCGATTGGATTTGGACGGCTGGGTGCACGAGTGGCAAAGATGCCACGTGGCTCTTTATCGAGGAAGGGGGTGACGGTCAGGTTTGACCGGTGCACCTTGTGGAAATGATAAAAGAGGTATATGTGGGAAAAGCCTTCTAAATCCTTCAAGCCGTCAACAAATTCGGAAAAAATCTCAATAATGCCTGACCCGCTTACATCACTCGTAGGTTGGATAGGCATATCTGCCAAGCTATTGAAAGGAGTATGAATAATGCCTATTGGCTTGTAAATCAGTTCCATACGCTCACATGTCCTTTGCAGCACTGCGAACATCTACCGCTTGACTGAGATCATCCACGCCAACGGATTCTCGTCCATCAAGCTCGGCAACGTCCACTCTGCTTGAAAAAAGCACCGATTAGCCAGGTTGGCTGACACCGCGGGTTAGGCGGCAAAAAATGCTATGGTGATGTTGAAGCTGATACAACTTGTACTTGCATAGTTGCAACATCTAAAATGTAGCGATTGGTGTCGGTCTCTACACTTACCGACGTACCATCCGCTGCCCATTGTAGGGAGTGATAATCATCAAAAGACACGCTCTGTTGGATCCGAGACCCATCCCCCTGCGCTAGATACAGCGTGCCACCTTCGGATGGATAATTACCTGTCACGAATGCCAAGTAATCACCATTCGGTGACCAACTTGCAGCCAGAACAGATTGATGGTCTGCATCTCTGAATGGTCGGAGACGGGTCTTTTGTAGGCCGGGCAAGTTGATCAGGCTGCCGTTTTCCATTAGAAATCGCGGCGCATTTGGCGCAAGGGCTATTGGATAGTCACCGCAAGGTGCCCACGCCAGGAGAGAGCCGGTTTGTATAACAGGACACCCCGATGTCCGCTCAAACTCCCACGTCACCGCATCAAAAACATAGGTCATCGAGTTACCCTTGGCATTCCGGTACCTGAAAATAGCAAAACGGCTATCTGCTGTCCAACGCCAGAATCCGGGACCTGTCGCGATAGGTGTGGCGAAAGTACGTTCCTGTTCTGTATCAACTACGACAGCGCATCCATTATCAACAGTGGCATATCGTCTGCTGTCGGCGGACCAGATCACTCGTGAATCTGGGGTTGACAAATCAACGGCAATTGAAGCGCAGTAACTCGGAGGATCAGGTACAGGAGGCGTGAGGACAATCTCATTTTCCGCAAGCCTGGTGCTACACCTTATCCCCAGGTGCAGGACAAGCCACAGTGACAAAAACACAGTATACTTTCGCATTATCTGGGGTCCTCTTTGAACTATACCTGAACACTCTCTCGCTGCCGGCTAACGACCAGGTTTAAGCTACGCCGGGTTAGGGCGTGTTGACATTTCGGATTATGTCATTCTGAGCGACCAAAGGGAGCGAAGAATCTCCTATTTCGCCTTGAATTTGTCCTCGTTACCGGAGATTCCTCGTCGCTGCGCTCCTCGGAATGACATTTTTGGACAAATGTCAACAGAACCTAGCTTAATGTGCAACAATTTAAGACGACTTTAGAGCCAAGTCGATTTTGCAAGAAGCAACGATTAGGAGTCAGCTTCAAACCCCTGTTAGCCCACCGGTGGGGGAGTACCTTGCCTATCAAACGATTCGCCGAGTTCAGAGCGAGGTGAGAAAAGCTGTGATGGCTTGCAGAACTGGCTCTTTCTGTTCGTTGTGCAGCACATGACTCACCCCGTCGAGCCGCACATGGGACGGCTGGGTAAGCAACGCCAAGGCCCGTTCCACTTCCGCATCGGTCATCAGGCCCCCAGATGTTGGATCGGCTTGCAGTAGGAGGATGGGACAATGAATTGACGGCAATAGGCTCTCCATATCATAGCCGGCAGTGGTGTTGTCAAAATCATCAAGCAAGACCGTGAGTGTGTCTGGGTCGGTCTGATACACATTAATTGCCGGCGCATCAGTTATAGCCGCGGCCACTTCCTCCAGTGGATACCTGCCACCGGCCAGATTACGCCAGATCGTTAACCTGTCTCTGCCCTGGTCAAGAAGCGCACGCCACGTCTCCGCGGTCAATGGCGCATCTCCTACCACCACAGCCCGCACACAACTTGGACATTGGGCGGCCACAAGTAACGCGATCATGCCCCCCAAGGAGTGACCGACAACTAGGGCAGCTTCAGCTAACTGCTGCCGGAGGAAGGCAATCACATCATTTGCATAATCCTGTAATCGGTAACGTCCTGATGCACGCTCTGAATTTCCGTGTCCACGGAGATCGAGCGCATAGAGGTGCCAGCCGACTGCAAGATCAGGAATAATCACGCCGAAACTTTGCCATCGTGCGGACCCACCGTGAAGTAATACGAGCGGCGGTCCAGATGTTGGCACTTCGGCATAATTGATCGTAATGACACCAGTATTAAATGAGTGTTCCTTAATTGCTGTCGAAATTTTACTGTCCTCAGCTAGGGCGTGTTGATATTTCGGATTATGTCATTCTGAGCGACCACAGGGAGCGAAGAATCTCCCATTTCGCCTTGAATTTGTCCTCGTTGCTGGAGATTCCTCGTCGCTGCGCTCCTCGGAATGACATTTTTAGGCAAATGTCAACAGAACCTAGCTAGTTTCTGTCAGGAAACCCTGTTCAAGCCACTGCCACCGCCGAGCGTCGTTTCCGGCGGCGCGGCTTGAGTATGGCTTCAGCAATCTTGACCAGATTGTTGACAATACAGCCCCAACCAA
>DAOUMU010000374.1:0-8008 GCA_034409055.1 Anaerolineae bacterium | reverse complement strand
CAGTAGCTCTCGATATCAGCAAAAACTAGATCTTGCCAAATGGATTCACGCTTTATGTCAATATAGACACTATATATTGTGTTAATGCACCTTTTAGAATCCACTATTTAGTGCCTGAGTAGTTACATTTTACTTACCTAAAATAGACGGCTTGTTTATTTTAATTTTATCAGAAAATTAAAATAGTGACCACCTAGTTTCCAACCGTTAAATCATTGCCGGACTCGCGCCGCCAGCGGCGAATAGTGGCCACAAAATCATCAATCGACTCGTCATCAGGCCAAAAATCACCCCATAAGTCGTCCAATTGCTGTACCGGCTGGACAGTTTGCTGTTCAGCCAATTCAGCCAGAGTCATCCCTTGCCAAAAATTGGGGAGCGGTTCGACGGTTATTTGTACCCGCCCGGTCAGGGCCGGTAAGGGTTCATCCAAAATTAGTGTTTGGGGATTGGAGATTACCCCGGTTGTGGTATAGCTTGTGGGCATCGCTTGTTCCTCCACCTGTGTTTACTGACAGCGTGACTATTCAGCCTTTATGTCATTTCGAGGCCATAGGTCGAGAAATCCCGGAGTGGGCCGATTTAAATTCAAGGCCAATTGGCGCACTCGACCCGATTTTTGCCAGACGCCGTGTTTTATAGAGACGGCCCCAGGGATTTCTCGCAACGCTCGAAATGACATGGTTGAACAGTCACCTGACAGCAATGATAATAAGGGCAGTGTCAGTGTGAACGCTGACAAAGCAGTCATACGATTATACGATTATTTTAGCCTGCAAATAATAATAAACCTAATCCGGGCCACTCCGCCAACCTGCAAAATCCAATTGGGTCAACACGGTATCCAGTTCGGCGTCGGCCTCCCGGCGGGTCTCTTCGGCCTCGGCCAGCAGGACCAGGGCCTCTTCCAGGGGCAGGGCCGGTTCCTGCTCGTCGGTGCTGACGTAGCGGCTGGGGCTGAGGTTGTAGTCGTTGCGGGTCACCTCCTCGGTGGTGACGATCGCGCTCACCCGCTCCTCGGCTCGCCAGTGGTGGTACAGGTCAAAAATCTGCCGGATATGGTCGGCGGAGAGGTGATTTTTGGGCTTGCCTTTGTAAAACAGTTTGGAAGCGTTGATCAGCAGGATTTCACCGGGGTGGGGCTTGGCCCGGTTCAGCACCAGGATGATGCCGGGGGCCGAGGTGTTGTAAAAGAGGTTCTCCGGCAGCAGGATGACCGCTTCCGCCAGGTCGGCCTCGACCACGGCCTGCCGGGCGTCCCGTTCCTTGTTGCTGCCCTGGTTGCCGCTGCCCCGGCTGACCGCGCCGGTGTCCAGCACCACGGCCAGCTTGCCCTGGTCCGTGGTTTGGGCCAGCATGTGCTGGATCCAGCCCCAGTCGGCGGAACTGCCGGGCGGGGTGCCGTAGGTGAAGCGGTCATAGGTGTCGTTGTCGTAAACTCCGAGGCCGAACTTCTGGTTCCACATCGGGTTGGCCGTGACCTTATCGAACTTCAGCAAAGCGCCGCTCTCATCCACAAAGCGGGGATTGACCATGGTGTCGCCCCGCCGGATGTCGGCCTCCATGTCGTGGATAAAGGCGTTCATCTTGGCCATGGCGTAGGTGTCGGCGTTGATCTCCTGGCCAAACAGTTGCAGGGGGCGGGCGATGTCGCCGGGTTTGAGGTTATGAGGGTCAAGCTCCTTTTCGGCGGCCACCTTTTCCCGCAGCCGCAACTGGGCCTTGATCAGCAGGCCGCCGCTGCCGCAGGCCGGGTCGTAGGCCGTGTCTCCCTCGGCGGGGTCGAGGATGGTGGCCATCAGCAGGCCCACCTCGCGAGGGGTGAAGAACTCGCCCGCGCTCTGGCCACCCCCTTCGGCAAATTTCCGCAGCAGGTACTCGTAGGCCCGGCCCAGCAGGTCCGGCTCCACGTCTTTCAGGCCCAGCCGCTGCCGGTTGAGAATTTCCATCAGCCGGGCCAGGACTTCGTCTTCCAAAATGCGCTGGCCGCCCTCGGTGGCGTTGAAGTCCCGCCGGTCGATCACGCCTTGCAGCCTGGGATTTTCTTGGCCGATGGCCAGCATGGCATCGGTCAGCCGCTCGCCCAACTTTTCGGTCGATCTGCGGATTTCAGCCCAGGTGTATGCCCTGGGAATGAAGAATCGAGTCAGGCTGCGGTCCATCTCGGCGAACTCGCGGGCAAAGTCGAGACTGAGCAGGCCCAGTTCCTCTTTGAGCCGGCGCAGCTCGTCCTCAAACACGTCGCACAGCCGTTTGTAGAACAGCAGCGGCAGGATATAGTCTTTGAATTTCGGGGCGTCGAGGGGACCGCGAATGGCACAGGCAGCCTCCCACAGCCAGTTTTCCAGGGTAGTGATGTCCATTAGTTTGAAACAGACCCATTTCATTTTGTCCCATTGTATCACATTTCCCAATTTAAGGGGAGTCTAAAATCGCCAAGAGCCAGCCCCCGGGCTGCCTCCTTGCCAAAAGTATCTGCCTAAAGTATCATCCCCTCGCACTCACTACCGGACACTAAATTGAGAATTGAGAAATTAGAAATTAGAAACGAGTGGGCAACCCTTCTAATTTCTATTTTCTAATTTCTAATCGGGATAGCTCAAGTTGATTTTTCCCCTCGAATCCACGTTGAACCTTTATCATTTAGTGAGTTTCTAATCTTTAAGCTAATTGTCTGTCAGAAAAAGGTATGTTACAATTAAACATACACGCCTTCATCTCATTTCCTGGTCATAACTATGCTGAAAGAAACAACGTATGAAGTAGTGCTGGATAAAGGGATACGTTTACGAATACATTTTACTCGGGAACGCAAGCAAGTTACCTCATTTGTTGTTCAGCTTGAGTGTTTTATTAATGAAAAATGGTGTCCGGTTGTTCGATATGACACGGCTCACGAATTTGCTCATTGTGACATCTTGCGACCAGACGGTAGTCAAGACAAACGACCGATGCCGGTCAGTGATTTCAACGAAGCCCTCACATATGCACAAAAAGACATTATGGCAAATTTTCGTCGTTACTGTACTCGATTCAAGGAATGGTTATAATGGACGATCGAATTATTAAACGCAATCTATCCCTCGTGACAGAGGTAACCCGTTTTATTCTACAAGACCCCTCGATTTTAGACCGCTTGCCGCCTGATTTTCAATTGGTTATTTTACCGGGAGACGACCCTGAGTTAAGTTTATACAATCTGAGCTTGCTAGCTGATCAAGAGCAGCAGGATAAACCGGTGGTGATGGTACGCTTGGCAGGCAAGCAGCTCGATTTTGAACACAATCCTCCTCAACTTTATGTACCGCTCGCAGCTTGATTTGCTATACCCTACTATAGAATATAGAGAATCAAAACAAGAAGAATCTCCTTGATGACGGAGGTTCTTTTTGTTGATTGCACTGCGTATTCCAAAACAGGGAAAATGAAAAAATGTATCTACACGAACGCGATTACTGGATCTTCGACATAGACGGCACGCTAACCGTAGCGGTGCACGATTTCGAGGCCATTCGGGCCACGCTGGGTCTGCCGCCCGGCCGGCCCATTCTGGAGACCATTGCCACCCTGCCACCAGCAGAAGCGGCCATACTTCAGCGCCGCCTGGACGAGATCGAATGGCAACTGGCCAGCCAGGCCAAGCCGCAAGTGGGGGCCAGGGAACTCCTCTCTGGATTACAACAGCGTGGGGCCAGGCTGGGAATACTGACTCGTAACAACCGGCGCAACGCCTACCAGACGTTGCGGGTTTGTGGCCTGCTGGAGTTCTTCGAGCCGGCCTGCGTGCTGGGCCGGGAATCGGCCGCTCCCAAGCCCAATCCGGATGGCATTTACCAACTCCTGGCCCGGTGGGAGGCAGCGCCAGGTGCCGCCGTGATGGTGGGCGATTATCTTTTTGATCTAGTGGCCGGCCGTCGGGCGGGCACGGCCACGGTGCATGTCGCCGTGAATGGCAATCACCGGTGGCCGGAGGAGACCGATCTCAGGGTAAAAGACCTGCGTGAACTGCTTGCCCTGGTGGTAGGGGGTTAGTTGCTCGACTGCATTTTAGCTAATACGATTGAATGATTGACGCTTTTATGCTACACTGAGTTTAACGTCCCGAGTCAACGTCTGGCGAAACTCCGCCTTACTTCCACTAAAAATTCAGGATGAAGTTGAACGCCAACAGTATGCGGCAGCGTTTGCAAAAGTTAGAGCAGTACATCAGCGAATTAGAGAAGCAGCAGGCCAGGACCGGACCGGGTAAAATTGAGGCCTTTGTGGTCCCTGTCCGAGAGACAGCCCGTAACATCTCGGCACAACTTGGGTATGTGACTACATAAAATGCTAACCGTTCGTGAAGCTTTAGAATTACCCGTCTTTGCCTCGGCCCGGGTCGTGGCCGGTCAGGCCGGGTTAGATAACCGGATTCGCTCCGTCTACATCGTTGATACTCCTGACTCGACCTACGAGTGGGGGCGACAGGGTGTGTTCTTGTTAACCGCTGGTTTCAGCCTGCAAAACGCCCCTGAACGCCAGGCTGCCTTGATCCCCAAACTGGTCGAACAGAATTTTGCCGGCCTGGTCTTTTCCATAGACTACTATTTCCAGCGTACGCCTCAGATCATCCGGGAGGCGGCCGATGAACTGAGTTTTCCCGTCATTGAAACCCCGCCTGAGGTGTTGTTTATTGACATTACCGAAGCCATCTTCGAACAGATCGTCAATCGACAATACGCCTTGCTGCAACAATCGGCCGAGATTCATAAGCAACTGACCAATCTGGTTTTACGGGGGGGTAATTTAGACGGGCTGGCCACCACCCTGGCCAATTTATTGGGTCGGTCCGTCTTAATTGAAGATACGGCTTTTCGAGTGTTAGCCACGGCTGAATATGGGCCAATAGACGAAGCCCGGCGACGGAGTATGAGGCAAGGATATACCACCGGTGAAGTCGCTCAGCGGCTCTTCGACACCGGTATCTACGATCGGCTCTGGGAACAAATGGTGCCCGTCCGGCTCCGGCCGATGCCAGACCTGGCTATGCCCCTGGAACGCATCGTCGCCCCGATCATTGTTGATCGGGAAATTTACGGCTATATCTGGATTATTAGTGGTGATGAACCCCTGACCGACCTGCATGAATTAGCCATCGATCACGGGGCGACGGTGGCCGCCCTGATTATGCTCAAGGAGCAAGCGGTGCGTGAGGCTCAGGAAGCCATGCGGGGAGACTTTCTGGAGCAGTTGCTGCGGGGTGCCAGTGATTCGGCTGATTTAACCGAACAGGCCCGCCAGTTAAACTACCAACTGAACCGGTCCCACCAGGTGCTGTTACTTCATAGCCAGCCCAAATTTGGGGCCAATCCCGGTCCACTCATCGGTCTCATTGAGCATTGGTTCCGCAAGCAAAACCGCCAGGCGTTGATGGACTGGCGCGACGAGGGGCTGGTGCTGGTCATCGAGAGCAATGATATTGCCGTGGGCAAGCAGTTAGCCACGGCCCTGGTTGACGAACTGAACCAACCGGCCCACCGCTTGTTAATCGGAGTGGGCAGTGTGGGTGGTTCGGACCGTGGTGGCTCGGGGGGGGTGCGCCGTAGCTATGAAGAAGCCCGCGAGGCAGTGCGGGTCGGCGCGGCCATGGGGCAGCGGGAAGGTGTTGTCGCTTTTAACGACCTGGGCTTACTCCACTGGTTGTATCATCTGCCGCCTGAGCGACGGACTGGCAATACTTATTTGCAACACATCGTCAACCTGGCGGCCTATGATGCCAGGCACAATACCAAACTGGTCAAAACGCTGGAAGCCTACCTGGATTGCGGCGGGTCCCTGGTTGACACGGCAGCGGCCCTCTACATTCACCGGAACACCCTCCTCCATCGCCTGGAGCGCATCAAGCAACTGTGCCCCCTTGACCTGCGAGATCCGCTGCAACGGTTGAATCTGCATGCGGCCATTAAAAGTTACCGGTTGTATGGAGAATAGATGGCCGGGCATGGGGATGCCCGGCCTACACTAATTAACTTGTTAACCTTCATAAGGCCGGGCATGGGGATGCCCGGCCTACACTAAGTTAACCCACCACTTCAACCGTTGCCTGCTCGCCATCGACTACGATTCTGGCTCCCGTCTTGAGCTGTTCAATCGGGATTTTATCCACACATGGGATCTCGGAAATGATACAGCCCACCGCGGTAATCGTTTCACATTCGGCATTAATGATGGCCGCCGGAGCCAGGCCGGCCCGCTTCAAACGATACAGGGTGTAAGAGCCGACCGTTGACCCTTTCCCGGTCGGGAATACGAGGATTTTGTGGCTGATGGATTGCCCTTCGAGTTCATGGTCCTTCTCGACCACCAGCCCGGTTTCAGGATCGACGCCCCCGTAAAAAGAAATGCCCATTGAGGTAACCAGTGCTTCCCCCTCGACCTGCCCCGGATAGATTTTTCGTCCCTGGAATTTCATTTGAGCGCCTCCGCTACCACCTCATCAAAGGGTTTCAACACCGTCTTGAACTTATTTTTGGCATAAGCGTAATAACAGGCTTTGGCGCTGTCGGTGGCCAGGGCTTTGAACCGGCCCTTGATCGGGGCGACGACGCAGCATGTGTCGGTGGCAAATTTGGCCCCGCTTGCTTCGATGATCTGTGAATACCCCATCATATCGGCCATTTGCTTGGTAGGGCGAGCCGTGGTAATCCAGAACTCCTTGGTCACTTTTTTGCCTTTGAGCAGTTCGGCCAGGCGGGCAATTTCGTTAAGGGATAGGTGCGGACAGCCCAGGCTGACGAAATCTATCTCCTCGGACGTGGCCATGTTCATGGCTTGATTGGCCCGGTCAATGTCTGCCTGGGTAATGGTGACGGTTGTTTCAGGCGGAGTCATCTGGGCCGCTTCCGGCGTCATTCCGGCCATATGAAATAGGGCCGTACCCCCATAGGTGGCAACACTGGCACAGAACGACTTTAAGTTCTCCACCGATGCCTGCTCAAGGCCCTGAATGTAAGGGACCGGTTTGCGGCCTGCTGCCTCTAACTTCTGGCCGATGGCCTTACCCAGGGCGCCAAAATCGTTGTTCCCGGTTAAGCGCGCTTTGACCGCAATCGTCACGGCCGGTTGGCGGTTTTCAGCCAGATGGTACCCGTAGGCAGGGGTCACTCCGGTTAAAGCGGCGGCCAGGGCGCTCGGGCCGCCTTCCCGGTTTGTCCGCGCCCCCAGGACCGAGTTGGCGTAGCAGACCGCACTGCTCTCGGCCCAGGCAATATGTTCTCCATAGTGGGGCAGGTTGCCAAACAAGTAAGGGGTACAGGAACAGGTGGTGATGACGTTCATGCGGGCAAAGGCCTCGATGACCCGTTTTTGGTTCTCGGCGAACTCCGGACTGATGCCCAGAGCCGGCCAGTTCTCGATATCCATCCCGGCCGGGTTTAAGGTGGTCAGGACACGGGCCTTGCCTCCGCCACCGGCCATTTCGGCCAGGAAATGTAAGCCTGCCTCTCCCAGATTATCGTAGCTGACCCCGGCAATTTGGACCGAGGTAACCGCCACCATCCGTTCCGCGCCGTAAATTGTGCCCAGCGCGTTGAGAATCTCCATTGCTTTTTGGGGGGCTTGACCGTGCTGACCGGCCAGCATTGCTTGCTCTTCTGATGTGAGCTGCATCGTTTATTCCTTTCATAGAACCAGAATTGACAATGAAAAAGTAACTTCTGGTGCGACAACCCCATAGAGCATCCAACCACGTAAAACGTGAAACGTAAAACGTAAAAGTGAGCCGTAGATAAGTCATTACGCTTCACGTTTTACGTTTTACGAGTTGGCTAGCGACATCAAGCGGAAGTTGCTTTTTGCCCCCCTGGCAAGCCAAATTCTGGTTTGATGTCCTTTACAAATTGATTACTCAACGTTCGCTTAAATTTTGTCAATAAAATCAAATTCTGTTATACCTCTGGTTATGAAAAACGAGAGACGAACAGAACCGTATATAGAGCGGGTAGATGATCTACCCGTATTGTTTGGACTA
>DAOUMU010000373.1:0-4016 GCA_034409055.1 Anaerolineae bacterium | reverse complement strand
CGTATTGCGGCTTAGGTAGCTCTTTCAATCAGTTTTTCTGGCTTATCTGCCTTCGATTTTTGCGAAAGCGACCTATTTGTCTTTATGTTAAGCTCAATAACCGCATCAAAACTGCGAAAGTATAGATTACATATAAAATAAGGCCCAAGTAATCTAATCCTTTATACAATCGCCCTCTAAAGTTTTTCAAAAATATATCTTTGGGATCATTCTGCCGAGACACACCTAGTCCCTATCTGAATTTCATACTCGAAGCGTTGGAAAACGATTTTATCTCACTCTCAAGGCTGGTGCAAAGTTCATCACGATACAGCATAGGATGAAAATTTTGTCAAGCAACTTTGTACAAACCCTGTCTCACTCTTAATTGCGTAATTGTTAGCATCAGGTTTGACTGGTACTCTGATAATCGCATAAATGGAAATGTGATAGGGACGATGCCTCACTTTGGAGGCAGAAACACCACTTTTTTTGGAGAAACGAGTCCATTTTGCGATTGTTTTTGGTAGTGTATTTCCCACCAATTGACCTGCTCCAATTTCAGTTATGCGGTTACCAAGGTGTAGTCAAAGGTAATGTTAGGTTAACTAAGAAAAAATAGAAGTATGCCTCACATATGGTCGGTTATTGCAGATAGTATTGAGGACTTCTTGATAGGATTCTTTCAGCCGATAAAACAGGTTTTCTTTAATCAGGTCTTGGTCCTGAGTATCACAACTCAAAGCTTGATAATCAACTACTCATCTGAGCTATAAACTCTTTATACCCATTATACCACACAAAAATGTTAAGGCATATTCATAACCATAAATCGACTCAATGATTAGGATTAAAAAGTAGACAAGGAAGAAATCCTGAGAAGCTCCCCAGTGAAAACCAGTTTATAACTCAACTTTATATCCTCACACCGTGGGGATAATAATCCTTCTACTTTAAGTAAAACTGATTTCAAGCCAATTACAACAGAACAGAAGTCCTGATCCACCTCTTTGTCCTTATTAGTTCGCCCATCTGATGAATAAACTAAACCCTAACTAACCTCTGCCCCGATTAGGAGAGTTACCCATTATTACCCTCACCAAAACCTCTAACTGCTACCAACACCGCTCGTCTCACCTAATAGGTAGTCCCAAAAACCTAATTAGATAAGGTAAAAAAATGACGGCAGGCATCCTAGCTAGCCCTAACCTTTCCCAAAAAATAAGGCGACTCTCACATTACCAGTTACTATCAAAAAAATAGCCCTGTACGAGACATCGCCCTAAAACGATACTGACCAGCGCCGACCCAACCAGATCGCAGAAATGACCTTGCGGATCACACGCTGTTCAGCCTCAGAGAAAGGCAAACTGCTCGCCTCCCCCTTTTACCTTCACTTTAGTGATATTCAGTTTTACTTGCTCTTCAACCACCTTCACTTGCCGAAAAGCCGGGGTTGGCTGCGGCATCGTAGCCATGTCCAACTCGCTCCAGGACAACTGCACTGCCCCGCCACCGACGTCAACCTGAACGATCTCCAGGTCCATCTCAACCGGCTGGGGCAGATCGGGCAACAGCACCGGCTGCTGGACCGGCTTCGGTTTGGTTACCGCCGCAATCTCCATCCCGCTCCACATCGTCCCGAGGCCGGGGCCTTGGGGCTCTACCCGGGTGGATCGCCCTTTAGATACCGCCTTCATCAGCGCGTCCATCAGGTTGCCGTCATCCACGTCCATTGCTGCTAAGCCCTCAGCCAGGTCCCCCTCGACCATCAAAGCCGCCTTGAGCTTGGCCGCAATCAACTGCAAAGCCGTTTCCTGCCAGCTATCCTGGTAATACAGGAACACTACCCTGACCGGCCGGTCCTGAATCAAGCGCCAACTGCGGCGATCCCGCTGCCGTAAATCATTGATCCGGTACTCGATACCGGTCTCGATCAGCGTCGGCAGTTCGACCAGGTCCAGACCTTCCTTGACTAAATTTCCATTCGCCAGCAGCACCGGCTCCTGCCCTTTGGCTCGACACCGCTTCACAAACGCTCGATACCAGCTTTCCCGCTCCTCCGGCTTGCAGGTACTCTGGCGCAGGATTTCGCAGTAGATCCCCCGCTTCTTCAGCAACCTCTGAACCCGACCCATCCAGTCCCGGCGATTGACTTGAGCGAAATAAACCCCTACCCCGCGCTCCTGGGCTAGTTCCGACTCGACCAGTTCCACCAGGGCCTGATCCTTGGCCAGCGGCTCGTCCAGCAACTCGTCGTTACTGGTCAGAACGCCCTCGATGGAGTACGAGGCGACGAGATCACCCTCCTTGTTCTTGGCCGTCAGGGTCTCGTCCACCGGGCAATCCATCCAGCCCAGGCTGGCGTACAGCCAGGCTGAGAGCAGACCGGGCTTGCCTTCTCGGGCTAACTTGGCCGCCTCGTCGTAGACCCCGGCAATGTCGCTCAGCCCCTCCTCGAGCCGGTCATCCAGGGGAATGGGCAGCCGCTCCTCGCTGTAGGACGGCAGGTGCAGGTCCATGTCGGCCAGCTTGATAAAGGCGGTGTTATTGAGCAGCATGGTCACCATGCCCGGACTGACCCCCGGAATTTCGCGCACCCGCACGTTCTCCCGGCTGTAGCCGTAGGCGCTGCTGTACCGGTCACTCGATTTGACCGTGGTGATGGTCTCCTGCAAGCCGTGATGTTCGATAAAGCGCTGCACCTCGTTGTAGCCGTACAAAGCCCGGAACTGGGGCAGCAGCCGGTACATCAGGTAGAAGATGCTCGACGCTCGCCCCGCGTACAGGGTGCCAGTCATAGCAATCACCTTGTTCGCCCCGGCGACCAGGTCAGCCGAAGCATACCCGGCGTCGGTGTCCGCGCCTTTGGCGTGATGGCAATTGGAGACCAGTACCCCATTGGCAAAATAGCAATGCGTATCCTCAATTTCCAGGTCATAGACGAATTGATCCCCGGTATCTATTGACTCAACAGAGATGACCGTAACTGCACCCAGTTTTCTATACGGTTGAGCACTGATTCCAGCTGATAGTCTATTTCGCCATTCCAGAACCTCAAAACAATCCACCCCAGAGAGGCAAGCATCTCCATTTTCATTTTGTCCCGGTTTCTCTGCTTTTTGCTCTGATGAGATCGCCCGTCTACTTCGATAGCTATTTTTAGATCTGGGAAAGCCAAGTCTGCTACTGCCGCAGGCCATTTGGGATTGCCTGTTGGGATAGAATACTCGGTCGGCCAACCCAAGGCTTGGGCCAGTTTTTCTTGTTGAGTAGTAAGCTGGCCATTGCCTCCCCGATTCTGAAACCCGTTGTAGTTTCCCTTGAGCCTGTTTGAGTTCACCATTTTGGCTACGATTTCCGGATCGAACATTGGATTGTTGGTTTTCATCCTGGCCGAACTGGCTAATCGTGCCTTTAGGGTAGGGGGGCTTTTGACAAACGTATGGTAGTGAGCCTGGTTTTGCAGCTTCGCCCTGGCTGCGCACGACCGGCTGCAAAACTGTCGCCCCTGCTTGTACTTTTTGTCTTTGTAGGTTTCCCCGCAGTTTTCGCAAATCTTTTCTGGATAGTTGCGGCTGCGGTAGTACCCATTGCCACTTTTCCATCTTAACTTGCTCCCACACGCTAGGCTGCAAGTCTTCTGGATTCTCCGGCCAAGCGGACGGTTCTGATAATACAACGGGACATACTTTCTCCCACATACGGGACATAGACGAGGCGTTTTGTCGAGCGTACTGTATCGCCAAGATAGCAGTTGATACCGGCATTTCTTTGAACAAGTCACCCTTTTGCTCGGTGGTGGTCTGTGAAATCTCTGGCTGCATACTATGCAAAACCGCCAATTTCTGCCCACTTTGCAGGTCACCTGCCTGGATATACTGACCATTAACATAGATTTTATGATAAATGGCAATACCGCAAAAGTCGGCAGGTAAGCAGATTTGGATAAAAAGGGTTCTCATAACAAACTACCTCAAAGCAAGAAATGAACAAAAGAGGTGAATATTATGAGAACCCAAAAGCAATTAAAACCC
>DAOUMU010000372.1:0-8616 GCA_034409055.1 Anaerolineae bacterium | reverse complement strand
CCCTATCCCCCGTCCCCTATCCCCCATCCTCCATCTCCCCTGGTTGTATTCGTCCTGTTCAACCTTGGGTTGCCGTTGGTGATCATTGGCCAGCCAGGTTTGGCCCTGTTTGGTGGGCGCTGGGTGGGGGCTGCGGCTGCCTTCGGAGGGCTACTCCAACTTTTTGCCGGGCTCCTGTTTGTGCGAGACGCGTGGAAGCTCCTCAGGAGCAAGCAATGAGGGTTGTCCACTGGCCCTGTGGGGTCACGTGTTGCGTGTTGCGTGTTGCGTGTTGTGTTTCACGCCCTACACCCCTAATTCTTTGTTTGTTAATTGTGCTGTTATTCGTTCCCGCGGCTAGCCCGGCCCGGGAGATTGAGTTAGGTCCCCAACAAACTGTGGTCACCACCAATCCCAAAATAGGCGTCCATACCCGCTTGACCGATGAGGTCGAACCCTGGAAAATCAAGCGTACCCTGGAAATGGTTCGGGAGATGGGGGCACCCTGGATTGTCGAATATTTCCCCTGGGCTTATCACGAGCCTTTTCCCGGCTTTTTCGATTGGGACCACAGTGATTTGGTCATTGACCATGCCCAGCGGCAGGGATTAACCGTCATTGCCCGGTTGGGCTTTGTGCCGGAATGGGCCCGTCCCTATGACTCGGCCTCTTCTTTTTTGCCCCTGGCCCGATATTTTGATTTTGGCGATTACGTCCAGGCCTTTGTCGACCGTTATGGCGACCGGGTCCCCGCGATCATCATCTGGAATGAGCCGAACCTGGCCCTGGAGTGGGGCTTTCAGCCGATTGACCCGGCAGGCTATACCAAGTTGCTAACCGTGGCCTATCAGCGCGTGCAACAATCTGATCACCCCGATGTGCTAGTTCTGGGCGGGGCCCTGGCCCCAACCCTGGCTCCACCCGGCAGCGAGCAGGCCATGAATGATCTGATCTATTTGCAAGGCATGCTCGATGCCGGTGCAGGTGAGGTGATGGACGGCCTGGCCGGCCATGCCTACGGCTGGAGTTTCCCGGCCGATGATCCACCTGATCCGGCAGTGATTAATTTTCGGCGGATAGAGTTGGTGCACCAACTGCTGGCTGACAACGGCTACGCCGACATACCCATCTACATCACCGAAGGGGGTTGGAACGACCACCCCCGCTGGACCCGGGCCGTCAAACCGGCCCAACGCATCGAAAACACCATCCGGGCTTATGAATTGATTGAAAGCTGGCCCTGGGCCGAGATGGCCGCCCTGTGGGCCTTTCGTTATCCCTGGCCCACTCGCACCTACTTAGATTATTTCACCTTCGTTACCCCAGATTTTGAGCCCAAGCCCATTTATTTGGAAATCCAGGGCTACAGCCGGGAGGAAGCGGTCCGATGAAGCAAAACGGTGAACGGGAACAAGTGTCTGGTACCGTTATGTCACTGGCCCTATGGGTTCAGGCACTACCTAATTATACACCATGCCTCATCGACCACGCACTACGTCATTGGTCCTATAGGCTTACGTTCCATGCTCCATACTTTACGCTTTATACTTTGGATCCACTGATACTCAGTAGATCCAATTTTCAAGCTCGGAGTGGACCAGCTAGAGCAAATTTGGATATACTGATACTCTATGTTTGACGCTTTTGGTTACGATTAGGTCGCGCTATGCTTCACGTTATCTGCCCTGTGGGGTCACGATTCACGTCATTTGCCCGCCGGTGGATTCATGTTTCAGGTATCAAGTCTTACGTCCTCATCCCGATTGTTTTCCTGGCCTGCTTAATACCTGTGCTCTGGCTTCTTCTTACCCCTCGTGATGACGGTACGCTAGCCGAGATTCGACGGCGGGGGAGTCTGCGGGTGGGGTTAGACGCCAGCTTTCCCCCCTTTGAAATGATTGACGGTCAGGGCCAAATCGTGGGCCTGGACGTGGATATTGCCCGGGCCATAGCCGCCGATTTGGCGGTTGAGCTAGAGGTGGTCAACATTGGCTTTGACGGCCTGTATGATGCCCTCCTGGCCCGCCGGGTGGATATCATTATCTCCGGCCTGCCTTACGACCCACGTTGGACGCAAGACGTGGCCTACACCCACAACTATTTCAACGCCGGGCAGGTGTTGGTCACCCGCGCCGATGAGGCGTCGATTGATACGGTGGCGGATTTGGCCGGCCGGACGGTGGCCGTCGAGTGGGGTAGCCAGGCCGATATGGAAGGACGGCGACTGGCAGGGGAAATCGAGGGGATAACCTTGCTGCGTCAGGCTACCGCGGCCGAGGCCCTGGCAGTGCTATTCAGCGGCCAGGCTGACGCAGCCATTGTGGATGCGGTTAGTGGGGTCAGTGCCTTTCCTCGGGGGCTGAAAATTGTGACCTACCTGACCGACGAGTGGTATGCCGCCGCCGTTCACCTCGAGAGCCGGGAGTTGCTGGAGGCGGTCAATCGGTCTTTAACCCGGCTTGAGGAGAGCGGACGGATGGCAGAGATGCAGGCCCGGTGGTTGCATGGGCAGTGAGGGAAACCTCCCCGGAGAGTCGTTTACGTAATTGTTTCGTCACTTGGTTCAGCTTCAACCCTCAAGTCGAAGTTGGCCGTGCTTTGAATGTCTGCAACCGTCAGGGCAAAGGGCACCCACCCACCGGGAGGAACAAGATTAATAGGCCAATGATCGAAGGTGCTGCCTTCGTCGGCACAAAATTCGAGGGGCAAAATTGTCAAATCTGAACTTTATGGTATCTTTTCCTTTAATTCCTGACCGGGCCTGGCCCGGTTTTATTTTGGCGGGATAAAGCATGGCCAAAAAGCGAAAAAAACAAAAAGAACCGACCTTTTACCTCCTGACCCTCGGCTGCCCTAAAAACATCTATGACAGCGAGGGCATCAGCGAGATGCTATTGCAGGCGAATTATAACAGCACTGATAATCCCCGCCGGGCCGACGTATTGATTGTCAACACCTGTGGTTTTTTGCAGATCGCCAAAGCGGAGTCGATTGAGGCCCTGCAAGAGTTAGCCGCCCTGAAAAAGAAAAACCAACTGCTTATTGCCGCCGGCTGTATGGCCCAACGTTTTGGCCGCGAAGTGACCGCTCAAGTCAAAGGGTTGGACGGCCTGATTGGCACCCGGGCCTGGGCCGATATCGTGCCTTTCATCCAGAAGCTGCGGGCTAACAAACGTCCGTCGCCCCTCTACCACCTGCCCGAAACCGGTGACACCCCTATCGAAACCATAGCTCTCAATCGCCAGCAGATAGAAGTTGGCCGGGCCAGCGCCTACCTCAAAATCAGCGACGGTTGCTCTGCCCCGTGCGCCTTTTGCACTATTCCCAGCTTCAAGGGGCCCCATCGCAGCCGTCCTCGCGAGCACATTCTGGCCGAAGCCCGGCGGTTGGCCGCCGTCGGGGTGCAGGAAATCATCATTATTGCCCAGGATACCACGGCCTATGGCCGCGACTGGGGCGAACTGGATGGCCTACCCGCGCTGCTAGAGGCCCTGGTCAAGGCCGCCCCGGAGGTCACATGGTGGCGTCTGATGTACGCCTATCCCGGTCACGCCAGTCGTAAGCTGGTCGAGGTCATGGCTGCCCATCCCCAGATTATTCCCTACCTCGACATGCCCCTGCAACACGGCCACCCGGACACCCTCAAGCGGATGCGCCGGCCCCATAACGTCGACCAGGTGCTGGGCTGGATTGAATCTTACCGGCAGGCCATGCCCAACGCCGTTCTGCGCACTACCTTCATCGTCGGCTATCCCGGCGAGACAGAAGCCGAGTTTCAGGGATTGCTTGACTTTATGGCAACGGTGGAGTTTGACCGGGTAGGGGCCTTTACCTTCTCCCTGGAACCGGGCACGCCCGCCTTTGACCTGCCGGACCAAATTGATGAGGACACCAAGCAAGAGCGCTGGGAACGGCTCATGGCTTTTCAGCAACCGATCTCCCTGAAACGTAACCAGCAGATGGTCGGCCAGAAACTGACGGTGTTGGTTGATGGGGCTGGCGACGGGGTCAGTATTACCCGCAGCTACCGCGACGCCCCAGAGATTGACGGCTACGTGGTGGTCGAAAAGGAGCTGCCGGTGGGGCAGATGGTGCCGATCCTGGTCACCGGAGCGATGGAATATGATCTGGTGGCCATACCCGCAGATGAGCCGATTTTGGTGATGTAAGAGCGGTTAGCGGTTATAGACATTCAGATAATGTTTTTGACTCGTAGTGACGACTTTAGTCGTTGTTGCTGCCTGGAACGACTGAAGTCGTTACTACAAACTCAAAATCTTTTTCTGGGCAACTATAGCAGTCAGCTATCAGCAAAATATAGAAGAAGCCACCCGTAAGCAACGGTGGCTTTTTTATTTGGGTTGATTTGTTAACATTTGCGCAATCCGCGAGAATTATGGAGTCCAAAGTGCACTTTGGACTCCATAGCTGCGCTTTGACCACGCTATGTTTCACGTCATCTACCCTGTGGGTTCACATCTCATGACTTGGCTGCAACATCAAGCAGTTCCTCCTGTCTCTCTGGCTGGCAAGTTAAACCCCGGTTTGAGACATTTGGGAATAAAGAGCTATACCCGTAAGTATAGATGTCCCATTGTTTTTAACACAAGACCAGGATAGGATGACAACACATTATCAACGTGAGTAGCAACTCTCTATCCCCAAGCGTAAAGGAGAATACATATGCGCACGATATTAAAGCAATACTTAAAACTCAGTAGGATCAATATTACTCTGAGACGACTGTCAAATCCTCGCTTTTGGCCCGGATTTGCCACTGAAGGCAGGCCAGGTCGAGCAAAATCAACACCTCTCAGACTGGCCATCCCCATCTTCCTCGGTTTAATGACCCTGATTGGGCTGCTGCCATTCAACAGCCGGGCGGCTAATCTGTTAACCAACGGCGGTTTCAACAATCCCTTTAACGACATTCCCGGTCGGGTGTGGCGTGATCAAATCGAGAAGATTGCCGATGGCTGGACCCCGTTTTACATCGAGAGCGGAACCTATCCGGGCAGTGGTAACGCCTCAAAGCTCCATTGGATGAGCGATTTGCAGTTCGACCTGGAATTGGGCAAGCCCCCTTATGAAGGCTATCACATTGAAGGCGACGGGTCTCAGAATATGTGGTCCTCCTACGAGTTTGACGCGGGTGTTTACCAGCAAATCAGCGGGGTTACTCGCGGTGAGGGGTATCGCTTTGATATTAAAATGACCACCTTCTGGCGAGGGCCAGGCTATGACGACAGCGATGGCATTATGGTCAAACGGGTGGGCATTGACCCCTACGGCGGCACCGACCCCACCAGTCCCAACATCATCTGGAGCGAGCCAGACTCTAACGATAAATTCTGGGTCGGGATGAAAGTGGCCGCCACGGCCGAAACCAACACCATCACCGTCTTTGCCAAAGTGCAGGCCCCTGAAAACGACTCCTCTAATCATACCGACCTGGATATGGTCTATTTTGAAGACGCTCAGGTAGAACAGACAGTTTCGGGACCAACCACCACCTTGAATGCCTCGGCCAGCGGCACGACGGTTAATCTTAATTGGTCCGGTAACCCGACTTCAGGCTGGTCGCTCAAGGGTTACGAAGTGCAGTACAGAGATCAGGCCGACAGTGAGTGGGTAACGCTCCAGGCCAAAACCGGGACGAACACCAGCGGTAACTTTACCGGTCAAGCCGGGCGCACTTACATCATTATTCAAGCCCGCACCTGGCAAACCAACGGCGATGTTGATCTGCCTGGCCTTTGGGTCGAAAAAAGCGTAATCATCGGCGACGCGGTGGTGGGGCAGGTCATCGATCATGCCGGCCTGGGTTTAAGCGGGGTCAGGATTTCGGTGGGCGGCACGACCCCTTCTACTTTAAGCACAAATGGTGGGGATTACGTCTTATCAACCGGTGCTCCCGGAACCTTCGACATCGTGGCCGACAATTTTAATGATTTAGTGGCTCCGCCGAGCACGAAGGTGACCGTCCCGCCCAACAATGTCGGCCGGCTGACCATTACCTTTCGCCCCACCGGTACCCATCAGGCCATCCGCAACAATGATTTTGAAACAGACTTAGCCAATTGGAACGCCAGTGACGGCACGGCGATCAGTGCGGCCACCAATGCCTACCACACCGGCAACCGGGGCTTATTAATCAGCAACAACGTCAACATTTCGCAAACTAACACCGTAACAGGTATGCTTAACCCGCTCCTGTCATTCTGGTATAAAAACGATGCTGCCTTTACGGTTGAGCTCCTGGGAGAAACGAGCAGCCAATCGCTGGGAACAGCCGGGCTGAATCCTGTTCAAACTCAAACCCTGGCCCCTGTCAGCAACTGGACCCACTTCATCATGATGGAGTTAAAAGCCAACAACGGTTACACCGGCCAAATCGGCGTTAATTTTAGCCATACAGGCGGCGCAGCGAATATCTTTATTGACGAGGTCAGCATCGCCGCCGGGCCTTTCAAGACGTACCTGCCGGTGACGATAAAAAATTAGGGCCTCATGATGGATATCATCTCAATAATTCGGGGCGAGGTAGGGGCGAGGCAACTCGGAGAGCAGGTTGTTTGCTCCGATACCATCAATTCGAGTTGCCGCGCCCCTACTTTTTGAGAAGATACCTACGTGGTATAATAGCGGCCTTACATTCCAGCCCTAAGGAGGAAAGAGGTTTATGGTTTACACAACTTTGATTTCAACAGCAGCCCTCAGCCAGCATCTGACTGACCCGGACTGGGCGGTGGTTGATTGTCGCTTTGCTCTGGCTGAAACCGAACATGGGCGGCAAAGCTACCAACAGGCTCATATACCGGGGGCCGTTTATGCCCACCTGGATGAAGACCTGGCGGGGCCGGCGATTCCCGGCCAGACCGGTCGCCATCCGCTGCCGGAGATAGACACGTTTGTCCAAACCCTATCAAACTGGGGCGTTGACACCACGGTGCAGGTAGTGGCCTATGACGATATGGGAGGCGGCATGGCCGCCCGGCTCTGGTGGATGTTGCGCTGGCTGGGCCATGAAGCCGTGGCCGTTTTGGATGGCGGTTGGCCACGTTGGCAGGCGGAAGGCCGTCCCGTTCGCAGCGGGGTTGAGTCGCGGGCGGCCCGGCATTTCGCCCCTCAGCCCCAACCTCACCTGCTGGTCGATACAGCCGAGGTGGTCAAGATACGGACCGATCCGGTCTTTGGCCTTTATGATTCACGTAGCGCCGAGCGCTACCGGGGCCAGAACGAAACGATTGACCCGGTGGCCGGCCACATCCCCGGAGCCATTTCCGTGCCTTACACCGATAATCTTGGTCCCGATGGCTGTTTTCTGCCCTTAGAGGCGTTGCAAACCCGCTTTCAAACTATGCTCGGCGATATCCCGGTTGAACGGGCCGTTTTTTACTGCGGTTCCGGGGTGACGGCAGCCCACAACTTGCTGGCGCTGGTCCACACCGGTTTCGGTGAGGGCCGACTGTATGTCGGCTCCTGGAGCGAGTGGATTACTGACCCCGAGCGTCCCATCGAGTAGGGGCGTGGAAACTCATCTGAGCATTCAAGTGCATAAGTCCATCTTTTAAACGACTGGGCCACAGTCCAGAGATGAACTATGGCCCAGTAAGGACGTATCAAAAAATTATTTCCCCAGGTCAGAGCCTGTCAGGAATTTATTATCACCCGATTTCTGATTTTAGGGCGGCCATCTGCTCTTCAAGGTCAGCCACACGTTGCTCCAATTCAGACAGGCGTTGTTGCCGGGGTACAACCCCCTTCACACGACGCTGGAACGTCAATTTGACCCCGGTGTGTTCAAACCTGCCAGTCGGCGTTGACACCCAGGTACAATTCTTGACAATCGGGCTGGGCAACTTCAAAGCATCTTCTTCATCAAGGTCCCACACCCAAATGTCTTCACCCCCACTCTTAAAAGTATGCTGCACATATCCTGTTAGAGGCGTTCGCTGGGCGTTCCCCCTTAGTACGACCGGACTGCCGGGCCAAAAGTTTCGGCTGGGGGTCAGGTTAATCTCCGGCCCACCGCCGGGGAAACCAAAGATGACCCATACGCCCGGCAGTGGATCCCCACTTTCGTCTATCACTTCAACCTGGTGATGCAGTTCAATCCCCGCCTGTTCAACCCCAACCAGCACATACTCTCCAAAGTCCTGCGAGGATTTAGCCGGCAGTTCCAATAACATGTTCCAGGGCCTCATTCCCTGGGGAATGCCAAAAAGTGCCTCGTATCCGTAATCAATTTCACCATTCATGATTAATTGTCTCTCCTTTTCTAAAATTGTTCAAAAAATTAATTGCAATGTCTTTTTCTTGTTAAGTCCCCCTTTTTGAGGCGCGCTTTTACTCACCTTTTCGCCATAAATCATCCTCCTGATGGATTTCAGATTCACTGAATGACTTACACCGTCGTCGCTAAATAAGCCTGGATTTTCTGTTTAAGCTGATCGCCCCACCTGGCTCCAGCATCCCATTGCAAACCGGGACTTTGCGTATTGACCAACGCTTTGTAACCAACCACCGCCTCCGTCGTCAGCCCAAACCGCTGTAACAACCAGGCGATTAACTGCGCTCCGGCCTCCATCTGGGCCGTTGTCGGAATGGCTTCGGTGAAATCACCGGCAAAACCAA
>DAOUMU010000371.1:0-5388 GCA_034409055.1 Anaerolineae bacterium | reverse complement strand
GGCGGCGCTTGCATTGCAAGCGCCGCGAGTTGTAGACCGGCAATCCAGCCTTCGGTGCGGGATTCTAAGGTAGTAACTTGATTACTGGATAGCGTCAGGCCCATCACCTGGTTGAGGAAGGTCGTTGTCTCCTGGGGCGAGAAGCGCAAATCGTCCGCGCGGATGTCGGTCACCTTATCCCGGGCGCGCAAACGAGACAAGGGTAAGAACGGGTCGGAGCGAGTGATGATAACCAGATGCATCTGGGGCGGCAGGTGATCGAGCAGGAAGGTGAGGGCATCGTGGATGGGTTGGGTCTCAATGACGTGGTAATCGTCGAGAACAAGCACACACCGGGTGTCGGTGAAGGCAGCTAAAATGTCGTTGATGAGGGTCGTTATCAATGTTTCAAGAGGAGGCGCTGGGGGAGATTGAAGCATCGCCTGGGCCGCTTGACCGATGGAGGGGTTAATCTGCTGGAAAGCAGTGATGAAGTAGGTCAGGAAGGAGGTGGGGTCGTTATCGCTTTCGTCCAGCGATACCCAGGCGGCGGGTACGTTTAGTTGCCGCAGCCAATCGCCGGCCAACGTTGTTTTGCCAAAGCCGGCCGGAGCAGAGATGAGGGTCAGTTTTCGGTGCAGACCCTCATTCAGTCGTTCAATCAGGCGCGGGCGAGGGACGAGTTTGGGACGGGCGGGCGGGATATAGAGTTTGGTGGCTAAAATTGGGGTGGACATAGGAGGATTATAAACCCTGCTCCATGAAACCCCAAAAGAGCCTCATTTTTCTTTAACTACAACTGTAATACTCAACCGCCCAACGGTCGGGTTCAGCCGCGTTGCGGAGCGCAGCGGAGCAACGTCGGCTGGAACCCGTTGTTAGCCCGCTCTCACGTGAAGAAGTTATGGAGGTATTATGCTTCCTTGACCGTGAGTGGTCTTGGCTGTTTCCCGTCAATGTCTTGGACGCCGTATTCCCGTGCAACTGCCGCAGCTACCAGGATTTGGCCGGATTTCTGCATCAGATCGGGATCGGTTGCCAGGGCAGCGACTATCCGCCCAATGAACTGTGGTGATTCTGAATTGGACAGATCGAGGTATTGAGCCGCTTTCATGACGCTTTCAGTGCGTACCAGGCCAGGATAGATACTAACGACAGCCACATTATGCTCACGCAACTCGTAGGCCATACAGGCAGCCATCCGGTCATCAGCGGCTTTGGCCACACCGTAGGCGACGCCTTTGTCGTCGCGTTGCGCTGCAAAGTATGAAATATTGACAATCAACCCCGACCGTTGCTTAATCATCACCGGCGCGGCGAGCCAACTGGCGACATAGTGCGCTCGTACACCTGCCTGAAACGATTTGTCCCAACGCGAAATCGGCGCAGTCCAGAACCCTTTCTCGTTCCAGAATTCTGTGCCGTCATTATAGAATTCATAACCGCCCCACACGTTGTTGACCAGAATATCCAAACGATTCTGTTCAGTTTGGATACGCTGAAACACGGCTCTCACTTCTTCATCGTTCAAATGATCACAGCGTAAAGCGATACCTTTGCCGCCGAGTTTGGATACCTCTTCCGCCGTTTGGTAGATGGTTCCAGGTAAGTCTACTACTGCCTTGCCTTCTTCTACGGTTCGGCCTGTGATATAAACGGTGGCTCCGGCTTCGCCTAATCCCAAAGCGATGCCTTTACCTACGCCACGGCTTGCTCCTGTCACAAGAGCAACTTTTCCAGCCAGAGATTTCATGAGTGATTACCTTTCTGGTAGTCTGAAAAAAGACTACAACTCATCGGTGTGTTTGACTTCACCCTGCGGGCTAACGCTTGAAATCACGCGATTGCGGGTTGGCAATTGTCGCCACAATTACCCATTTGTTTGCTGGCAAATAACCGTTGTAAAAACGGGCGGTAGCAATTCGCGTGTATTGATTTGTTATATTGCGCTTTACTGGAACCTGTCCCATCTTACATCATCAATGTATAGTTTGATAGAGCTTTACCGACCTGCTTCTTCACTCAATTATCGTCTTTCTTCTTTTTTTGTTCTAACTCTACCCGCTGTTTTTCTAACTCAAACCGTTGCTTTTCCAACTCCAATTGCGATCTTTGTAATTCTAATATGCTTCTTCTTTCTTCTATCCCCTCCGACCGCCACTTGGTTAGAGTTGCTCCCACAAAGCCTGCAAAAGTAATAATTCCTGTCAAACATCCACCAATCAAACTGAGCACTCCAGCTAGAAAGATTTCTAAAGGTATATAGAATAGTCTGGCTATCGTTATTGCTTGATCTCCCGCAACAGATTTGATTATTGGGCTGAAAACTTTCGCCACTAATCCTGCTGGGGATAACGGGGTAAAAGTGCAACACATAAACACGATAGAGAGAATGAAAAATACTCCCCAGATTTTTGGTAGTCACCCGCAATTGTGTTGATGCCTTTTGTTGGCCAAAATGGGCTAAATCGAGTGCTTTTTGAAGTCAAGAACTGGATTTTCGGCCATTCTTTCTAACAAATTGGCGGATTATTGGGCATCAACACGTTTCTAGGGGACTACCCGGTTTTAAGCAACTGCCTCACCCTTGTAATTTTTACTCCGCCGGTTTATCCGGCTCACTGGTAGAAGCGGTGGTGGCGGCCAGCCCTTGTTGAATCTGGCTGCGGAGGGCCTCCACCTCAGGCTTCCGTGGTTTATTTTGTTGGTCATCAGCTAATTGCGTGCCAAAGCGTTCGGCCAGCAGTACCCCCAACAAACCTTCCATCAGGCTGGCTCCACTGGCGCCTTGACTGCCTGTTCCGCCGATCACCACCCGTGGTACCACATCCACCTGGGCTTCCTGAACAGCCTCGGCAAAGCGATTCATTACCTGCTGCGTCACCTGGAATTGGGGACCGCCATAGGCCCGCACCTGCTCTTCGATGGCTATGGCCTGGGCAATACCGATCCGGGCGTTCTTCTCGGCCTCGGCCTCGGCCAGAGCACGGATTTGGGCGGCCTGTTGCACGGCGCGTTGATACTGGGCTTTACCCTCGTTACTCTGGATAGTGATGCTCAATTCTGACTCGGTAATAGACTGCTGCTGTTGGGCGCGGGCCTGAGCTTCTCGCAATTCCCGCTCCTTGATGGCGGCCTTTTCCTGCCGGGCGTAAGTCTCGATTTGCTCTTCAGCAATTTGGCGAGAACGTAGTTGGGTCAGGATATTCTCAATCTTGTCGTCATCGGGCGATGAGGAGGGGGTGCCAATCAGCACCTCTTCCAACTCCAGGTTGTAGTGGGTAAATTTATCCTTCATCTCCTGGCTGGAAATCTGCTGGATATTGCTCCGTTCCTGAATGAGTTGGATCAGGGTACGGGTCTGACCGATGTTTTTGAAATAGGCGGCCACCATCGGGTCGAGGGTCTGCTCAACCAGCCGCTTGATATCGCCAAAGCGTTGGACGACCAACGGGGCTTTGCGGTAATCAATATGGATTACCACCGAGAGGGGCAGCGATGGCTCAAAAGCATCTTTGGTGATGAGGGACACCTCGGCCAGATTCTCGTCAAAGCGATGAGAGCCAATTTCACGCTTGTTCCACTTAAGGATGATATTGGTGGTGGGGACCATCACCACCTTGCCGGCGTAGGTGTTGAAGGCATATTTGCCCGGCAGCAACGGTTCATTCCAGACGCCCCGGCTGCCCCGGCTGACCATCTCGCCGTGTTTGTAATCTGCCCCGGACAGGTCGCTGCTGACCTCGCCGGTGTAGGAGACCACCACCCCGGCATTGCCCACTTCGACCACCGTCTTGGGGATTTTCTCCACCGTGGCAAAGAGTCGGTTGATATAGTATGTCCCCTCGACCAACACTTGCAATTGCCGGCCGCGCATGCCATTGGCCCGCAAAAAGCGGTCGGCATCCTGGAATTTGTTGTGATAGGTCTCGGTGTCGGCCGGGGCATCCCCTACGGTGGGGGCAATAATCTCGCCCTGTGGCAGCGACGGTCCATCATGGACGGTAACGATGCCCAGCAGGTCATCTGAGTCCTTGATGACTACCGGGTTAAAGCCGTCACGCTCAGTAATGATACTGGCCATGCGTTCAATAATAGCCTCATCCTCGCGGTTGAGAGACAAAGAGTAGACTTTCTCTTCGGTGATAACTACAAATTGGGCCAGGTTGAAGGCATACGTCCCTTCACGGAGAATCATCCGTTGCGGGCCGCGCTGACCACCGTTCTTTAGAAAGGTAGCCACATCCTGAAAATCGTTGGCCTCAACATTGGCGGCCAGGGTTTGGGTTGGGCTGAGTAACTGCCCATCGCGGGCAAAAACGTAGCCAATTTTGCCCTGGGGGATGGTAACCAAAGGAGCAATATGTACGACATATTGAAAAGGGGCTAGAAAATGGATACCGCCCCGCAACACCCCTGGCTGAAAACCGGCCTCCCCGTTTAGGGCGATAAAACCGGACTTGATAGAGCCTTTGCCGCTCCATCGTTTTTCAATGATACCAATCCGGTTGTTGGGAATAAACCGTACCCAGAAAAAAATAGCCCGCAGTACAATTAAAGCCCCCACAATCCACAAAATTAAACGAAACCCTAAAGTAACCAAATCCGACATTTTAAGTTCCTTTCTCTAAATAGATACTCTTTTTTAAGATCAGGCCGTGGCGGAGTATCAATCGTCATGACCTTTTCTAAATTGTAGAACTGAATGGTTAATAAGGAAAGAATCAGAAGTATTTTGTGAGGTGCCGAGTGTCATTAAGCCATACCCCTTAAAGTGTCACAAAGTCGTGCCGCCACTAAATGTGCTACCCGCTTGCGAAAACCACAAGATATAGCGGTGGAATTTCTAAAGCCTGGAATTACATGCAGTGAAACAAAAAACTTACAACTTTCCAGGATTATTAGGGTGACATAACGTGTCGAATGTTTAATTTTCTTCAAGGTGATAAACTCTTACTCACTGGATTAGTCGGTAAACTTCTTGAGGTTAGTAACGGGCCTTCTTTTCTTTCCATCCGGCATAATAGCTTTACTCAGATTGGCTCCACGGAAATCGGCTCCGCTCAGGATGGCCCGTATTAGGTTAGCTTCTGACAGATTGGCCCATCTTAACTTAGCTCCACTCAGATCTGCCTGTGACAGATTGGCTCCACTCAGATCGGTCCCAATTGGATTGGCCCCACTTAAGTTAGCATTGGTCAGATTGGCACCTCTCAGTGTGGCCATTGTTAGATCCGCCCTGCTAAAATCAACCCCTTGTAGATAGGCTTCACTTAGGTCAGCCCCGTGGAGATCTCTTCCCACTGCTCCTTCGCTAACAATTTCCCTGACTAGCCTCCATTTGTCATCGATCTTGGTGGTATCATTGATCTGAGCTCTTTCCAGATTGGCCCAAAACAAGTTGGCTCT
>DAOUMU010000370.1:0-3860 GCA_034409055.1 Anaerolineae bacterium | reverse complement strand
AGAGGTAAGACTTAATTCTTTCCTATTTCTTTAGAAATTTCGGTGCTTTCGGCCTAAAATCTTGTCTTTTTGCCTTGTTGCCCTATTTATTACCCTGTTCTTACCATCTTTTGCGATTTGTGCCCCTTAGCTGGTTTCTGTTACAAAACGTAGCCAGGGCATCACTATGCCCGCCGTAGACGCATGGGGATGCCTCTACTCAAAACTAAAAAAAAGCCACAACAGCGCCGCAAGCCGCGCCACTGTGGCCTTCATGATGGTAAAATGTTATGGTAAACTTGTAGGCATAAGAATTTATGGGGAACAAGGGGATATAAGAATTTATGAGGAACTTGTTACCTTGATAACATTGTTAGCTGGATATTATTTAGCGTATAACTAGACCACGTAAAGCCATCTCTTTATTAGAGTCTTTGCACGATAAGCAAAACCTACTACATCTAGTGGTTACGCAAGCATCTATCCCCACTACATCTTGTGGAAAATTTTACCGTGCAACAACTCTATTATAAGGATTTCTCCCAATGTCTCACAAAATTCATTTGTTTCTTTCAGTCATTATTGGTTTTTCCTTGGTAATTTTGTTTTTGGGATCAACACAAGTGATTGAAGCTGCTAATCTAGCGACAGACCAGACTAGTGTATTCAATCCGATTGAAAACCCAGCTAGTTTTGAGACCCGTGGTCTGGCAGCTTGCTTGTCTTATGTTACTGTTATTAGTACTAGCGACAGTGGTCCAGGTACGCTACGTCAAGCTTTGGCTGATGTGTGTGGTGGGGGTACGATTGACTTTGCTTCAACTCTGACGGATCAAACTATTACCTTGACTTCGACTGAATTAAGCATTACTAAAACTGTAACTATCATCAATCCCAACGCTTTAAACTTGAAGATAAGCGGTAATGATACTCATCGTGTATTCAATATCCAAGCTGGGGCGGTAGTGACAATAACAGATTTGATAATAACTCACGGCAAGGCTACTGGTGGTGAAGGTGGTGGCATCTTTAATAATGGCAGCTTAAATCTCAATAACTGTACCATCAACTATAACTCGGCCTCAAATGGAGGTGCTGGCATCTCTAATCATGGTATTCTAAATATTGATAGATGCACTTTATATACTAACATCACCTCATCTGGTGGTGGTGGAGTTCGTAATGAAGGTACTCTGACAATTAATAATAGCACCTTTAGTAATAATACAGCCGTTGGTGGTGGCATTTACAATGAAACGAACGGTACTATGACAGTTAACAGTAGCACATTCCATCGGAATATAGCCTCCCAGGGTGGCGGTATAATGAACTACGGTATGTCGACAGTGAATAACAGTACCTTCAGCGATAACTCTGCTAGATATAGTGGTGGGGGCATTTTTAATAGTTTTGCAGCGACTTTGAGTATTAATAACAGTACCTTCAGCGATAATTCAACAGACATTGGGGGTAGTGGTAGTGGCATTTACAATTTTTCTTTTGCGACTTTACATTTGCGAAATAGTATCCTGGCCAATAGTACCAATGGAGGCGATTGTTATAACAGCGGTACGATTGCCACCAATCTAAATAACTTAATCGAGGATGGTACCTGTAGTCCATTCCTCTCCAATGATCCCAACCTCAGCCCGTTGCAAGATAATGGTGGAGACACCCTTACTTATGCCCTTTTGCCCGGTTCACCAACTATAAATGCTGGGGATAATGGCACATGCCTGGCGGGCGACCAACGAGGCATTACTCGCCCTCAATTAGGTCAGTGCGACATTGGTGCTTTTGAGTCACGTGGTTTTACACTGGTCATTAGTAATGGTAATAACCAAGAAGCTGTCATTGGTAGTGCCTTCGGTACCCCATTTGAAGTAACTATAACCAGTAGCGATGGCAGTGAACCTGTTGATAATGGGTCCATTACCTTTGCCGCACCTGATAGTGGCCCCAGCACAACCTTTGCCCCGACCACAACTGTGACTATTTCTGGAGGCATAGCCTCGTTGAACATAACAGCTAATATGATCGCTGGTGGTTCGTACAATGTAGTTGCCAGTACCGAAGGTGGAAACTCGGTCAATTTCAGTTTAACCAATACTAGGGCAACTCCGACCGTTAGCGTGACCTCATCAATGAATCCATCGGATTTTGGACAGGTAGTGACCTTTGCGGCAACAGTATCATCGGATGTGGGTATACCTACGGGGAGCGTAACCTTTGTTATTGAGGGTACACCTCAGTCACCTGTGAGTGTGGTGGATGGACAGGCTATACTCTCGACCGCTACTCTCTCGGTGGGCAATCATCCTGTTAGTGCTAATTATAGCGGTGATACTAACTTTGAGGCTAGCAGTGGCTCACTGGTAGGGGGACAAACTGTAGTTGGGACACCAAAATTGGCTATTACTAAAACGGTACATTTGAACAATAACCCTGTCCAACCTGGCGAATCTCTTACCTATACCATTGTTGTGGCTAATAATGGCAATAACGATGCTACTGGCGTGATCATCAGCGATACTTTACCAACCTACATTAATGGTTCGGACCTAAACCAGACGGTAAATATTACTGCTGGTGATAGTGTGACCTTTACACTCAGCGTTACTTTATCGAATAGTGTACCATTTGGAGAAATTATTACTAACACTGCCTCTTTTTCCCACACTTCAGGTAGTGGTCAAGACAGCAATGTTTTTTTCGTTAAAGAGGCAGAGAAAACTTATCTGCCGGTTATTTTGAAGAATTAGCCCTACTATTTCAGATACAGGATTCCAACGACAAATGAGCATATACCCAAAATATGTAGGCAAAATTCCAGCTAACAACAAAATGCAGGCGAATTGCTAACCTTTACTCCCCAAAAATCCTCTCACTCACTTCAGCCGGTGCATACTCCACAATCGCCCGTAACCGTTGCCGGTAGCTTGCCCTTAAGAACCTGATCAGCAAGCATTCAAACCATCCCGCCCATCCCTCTAGCACCTCAAACCCTTTTAGGACTTTAACCCTCCTCAATGCATGCAGTCCAATCAGTGCCTCAGTACTTCACCCCCCCAATCCCCAATCCCCACTTCACAATCCCCAATCCCCAATCCCTAACCCCTCATCCTTCATCCCTCATCCTTCATCCTTCATCCTTCCCCCCCTCCACAATCCTGACCTCCTCCGCCGTCAAGCCATACAACCGGTACACAATCTGGTCAATCAACCGGTCGGTGGCGGCCAGCCGCTCGACCAACTGCCTGTAGGCCGGGCTGTGGCTGCGATAGACCTGGACCAGCCCACTCAAGCCGGACATCTTACCCGCCAGCACCTTCACAAAAGCCTTAAAAGCCCCCTCATCCCAGGCCAGCGACTCCTCCAGGCGGCGGCTGCTGTGGCTGTCGGGCTTGACAAAAGCCTGGCAGGCCGCCTGCCTGGCCAGGCTGGCCTCCTGCTTGCCCTTTTGTAGTTTAGCCAGGACCTCGTCCGTCTCCCCCTCCAGGTCCAGCCAGAAGGCTTCGGTGCGGGCCTGTTTATCTTTATTCATCTTTATCATCTGCCCGGCCAGGTAAGTTGGGACTCGTTGTAAGCGGCCAACTGGTTTTGCTCCTGGCTATACCGCTCTTGCAGCCAGGCCAGAAAATCTTCGGCCTCGGGCAGGGCTTCGCCCCAGCGGGGGTCATCGGGCAGGAGATGGTCCAGGTAATGATCTGAGAAGAGGTACTGGTTGTTGTAGGCGGAGTCCAGGCTCATTGAGAGTTGAATCGATTGGGTCATTCTCGGCTTGGTCCTCCGGGTGGGCTGGTTCCCCCGAACCACAAAACAGTCCTGCGGCCGGGGTAGCTTTTTCTTTAGTTCTATTTTATCATATCTAGCGGGTGGTG
>DAOUMU010000369.1:0-5212 GCA_034409055.1 Anaerolineae bacterium | reverse complement strand
TTTCTGGCCATCTTTGTTACCTCCACTCAAGGCTGTTCCACAGCATGCGGCACTTGTGAAAATTAGATGGGTTCAGTTTATATCATTTGCCTTCAGATGGAAAGTACTTCTCCGACAAACTGCTAGTGTGAAAGCCCGAAAATGAGTGGGCCTATAGTTATTTCTGCTCAAACCCTCTGCGTTACCACGCTGTTTGATTGAAGCCCAAGACCGTTCCGGTAGCAAGGCCAGCTCGATTTTTCATCTGATGTACCGGATGTTTCCCCATTTTCGGGCGCTGTATGCCTACAACGAAATGCAGCGGTTTATCGAGCATCACGGCCTGCAAGAAACCATCACCACGGTCAAATCCGGCAGCAGGTACAGCAGTACCTGCGGTTACAACCGGGAGAACGTCCGGGTGCGGGAAATCCCCGGTGTCAGTCCGGGCATGGTCACTATGCTGCTGAACAACACGGCTTTCATCAAGCTGGCCGATATGGACCTGCACCTGCCGCCCTACACCGAGGAGCGGTTGCCTATTCCCCTGGACGACCGGCTCAACGATGGCTTGAACGACATTGCCTGCGTCTACGACGAGGCGGCCAGGCTGGCCAGGGAAGGCAAGCCCGGTCTGCTGTCGGCCTGGTTGTACGCCAGCCTGGGTTGGCCGGACTGTCCGGTGGCTGAAACCCTGACCGCCAAAGACAAGGAAGGCCATCTGGTCGCTTCCTATGACATCGCCGGGGTGCTGGCCGGCAACGACGAACTGCCGGACGAGCCCCTGGCCAAAGATCAGGCCCTGGTGGAGTTGGTGGAGTCGGAATTGAGCCAAGATCGAGGCATCGGAGTCTACTTCGCTCAGGTCAATCGACGGGACTGGATGGGTCGCATCCAGAAACTGCTCAAAGCGCGGGGAATCTACAGCGAAATCCTGCGTCAAAGTACCTGTAAGCCGGATGAGCGGGAAACCTGGTATCGTGGCTTTGTCAAGCGGTGTCGGGCTAAGGGACAGGAGCCGGTCCTGTTGGCCAACGGCTCACTGCTCAAGGAAGGTTTGGATCTGGTAGAGTTACCCACTCTGATCGAGACGGGTATCGAGTACCGGATCAACGACCTGCGGCAGCGGGATCGCCGCAGTTGGCGCTTGATCCAGGACCGGCCGGTGCGGGTGATATTTCTCTACTACCAGGATAGCTGGCAGGAAACGGCCCTCCAACTGATCGCAACCAAGCTCAAAGCGACCTTGATGGTCGAGGGTGATCTGGCCGAGGGCCTGGCCGCCATGGAGGTGGACGACGGCAATCTGATGGACGCGCTGATGAAAGCCGTGGCCCAAGGCCGATCTGGTCGGGTCGAGTGGAGCGAGATGGAGATCGCGGCGGTGACCAAACCGAAGCCGATCCAGCAACCGGTGTTGTTGCCTGATTTCCCGCAGCGGGTCGAGACAGACCTGGAGATTATGCAAGTTGATGTTGGCGGTGGCGCAGTGCAACTCTCCTGGAGCGATCTGGAAGCGATCACGCTGCCGCAGCCGTTACGGGCCTTCCGGCCAGCAAAAGCGGTCGCAGAGGCACTTAAGCTGAAAATCAACAAAGTCGAAGTGGCAAAAGGAGCAATACAGTTTTCATTCTTATAACTGAATACAGCCGGTTGGCCTTCGACCTCAGATCAACGGCGATCTGCCGGTCGGGGCTGACCTGACTACACTTTTTGATCAAAAAGTTTATCTCCTGCTTGATCAACTTTTGACCCCCAGGTCACAAGCGACTTGGTGCGATTGGGGTTGAACAAGGGAGGTAAAGCTTTTAGGGCGATGTTCGCATATTACCTTGATTGGTAAGGCGAGTATCGCCTTATTTTTTGGCACAACCGAGAAAAAATTCAAAATGAATTTTTTTTGCAATTTAAACTGAAATATTTCTGGCCGTTTTTTGTGCTATAATGGGGTTATCTAGGATTATGTGGCGGCTTCTCTGTCACCTTTCGTGATCACCTCGTCCACTTCTTTTTATTTAGGTCTCTTTGCCTGAGCACCACCACATGAATCTCTAATGTGTTGGGCAGCTTTTGGAACAGGATAAAATGGATGCATTCTTTCAATTTCTGTCTGCTAATCTAGTAACTATGTACATCTTGCTTGTCGTTCTAGTCGTGGTTATCATTGCACTACTCTTGTTAGTCCTTGATGCTTATAGAAAAGGGCAACCTCTATTCTTATGGTTATTGAAGATTGAGGCAAAATCGGATAAGAAAGACTCAGCCGCAAATGAAAAAGCTATCCCAGATGCGACCAAGGCAAATAAAGCATAAGAGCAAGTTTCGATATCCAATCGGGCTGGCTTCCCCACGTCACTACAATTAACGGAGTAATAAGGAATAATGCCAAAATTATTATCACATATTGCAGATAGGCAGCAGGAAATAGACTTGTTTTCACACCTTCTTTTAGAAAGGAATCAAGGACAAATATTGCTCATTTCTGGTGAAGGGGGTATGGGTAAGACAAGTCTTCTTCGCGTCTTTGTTAATATCTGCCACGAGAGAAATATCTTAAATTCAATTTTTAGCTTCAGATTACCAACCAGTGGTCCAATTGAAGTAATGTTACACCTTAGTCAGGGACTCGGGTGGGCAAATTTTGGCGAATTCCGCGAGGAATTAACAAGTATAAATCCTCAATTATCAACCAAAAGTGAGCAAGGCGTCACGAGTGGCATCCATATTGAACTTGCGCTCAGTGGTTTTGATATTGAGGAGCGGCAAGCACGTCTTTCAATAATCACCAATGCCTTCTTTACCGACCTTCGAGCATTGTTATTACAAACTCAGACTGTAGCCTGTTTTTTCGACGATATCGAGATAGCTGGACCTATAACTCAAGATTGGTTGTGTAATTCTTTTCTGGAGAGCGCCTATCATACCTCAGGCACTGTTGTTGTTCTTGCAGGTAGACAAGTGCCAGAACTGAACCGAGAATGGAAAAACTCAGTAATCCACCATAGACTTGATTCAATTCGCAATGTTGAGGATTGGATAGAGTACCAGAAAGAAATCGCTCCTATACTTGAAATTGAAACAATAAGAATGTTTTGTAAAGCAAGTGAAGGACGTCCCCTTGAAATAGCAATGATGCTTTCAAAGTTAGTGAGCGAACGAGGGTAAAGTGATTGAAAACAAGACGTTTGTTGATGTAAATCGCGATGAGATACTGCGAAAACTAGCTCTTGATATGCTTGCTACTCAAGCTCCCCCTGTTAGTACAGCTATCTATGCAGCGGCTATCCCACGATATTTTAACACTCAAGTATTAGCTGTTATACTTTCTGTGCCCTATGATCGAGCTGATAATCTAAATCAAGAACTTCAGAGGCTCCCTTTCATCCAGCCGTATGGACAGAGCAACTATACCGTCTATGATGCCATTCGTGCTGGAATTTTACAAGAATGGTGTAAACCTAACCACAAATCTGAGTATTTAAATATCAACAATCGGCTTGCTCAATATTATCACGAGATTTGTGATTCGGATCCAATAAGCTCACGTGGAGAACGAACGGAAGCAATTTATCATCAAATCGTCGTAGACGAGAAGAATGGCTTTTTGTAGTTTGAAAGAGAGTTCTTACAAGCATTGGAGCTTTCACAATTAGACTACTGCACATATCTATTACGCGTTATCGAAGAACGGCGTAACGAATTAAAGCCCTATAATCAATTATGGTTAACCTTTTATCGAGGATTTTTGGCTGAAAAGTTACAGCAGTGGGAAGAAGCGGAAGACAATTACAAATACCTTGAAGTGCAAGAAGGATGGCCGTCTGAACTAAGGGTTTTCTTAGTGAGTAAGTTAATCGGAATAACGCGGAAAGCACAATCACATATTTCCACGGTCAATAACATTAAACCAAATGAAAAGAAATCCACCGAGTATCTTGTTGGCCTCGATATCCAATCCGAGATCAATATGTTAGAAGGCTTCTATCGCCAAAAGCAGAATGAATCAAAAGTCAGTTTTAATTTAGCCTTGATTGCCAGTGGGATCGGGTTCTTAATTATCATCTCAGGAATATTAGGCGCGTTTTTTTGGAATACAGAAATTGCTGTTGTAACTTCTGCTGCTGGTATTGTGTCACAGGTTACTGCATCCCTATTATTTTTCCAGAATAAACGTGCCTCTAGTGGAATAGATGAATGCCAGAAGGATCTCGTGAAAATGCGAAACCTATCAAGGGCACTTCACATTGCTAACGTTGCAAATATACCATCGAGTGAGCGAGAAAAGTGTATAATCAAGATCCTTGATGAATTGACCGGTATCAAGCACTCATCAAACTGAACACTCTTTATTAGAAGCAAAGTATCAAATTCGGGGCAAGCTCCAGCTAACAACCGCATGTCGCGCCAAGAAAGCACAGAACGTTGGAAATTAGACGTGTGTCTATAGAAATTCGTTAAAGTTCCACTCAGGTACGTCTCATTCACTCGAAACTATGTTTTCAACATATATAAGTGGAATATATATCGGATGAAAATGTCGCACACTGAAAAAGTGGGCGACTTCTAATTTTGTACTAGACATTATAGAGATTAAATGGCTTCATAGTGCCAAGGTCTAAAGTTCAACCTGAAATTGTGCAACCCACAGCAAGTTTCCATCACTTTGTCTCGAAAGTTCTCTTTCCAATTTCGGAGCTTGTCCTTAACAATGCGATACCGTTTCACCCCACCAATAGCGTGTTCAATCCGAATTCTGACTTTGGAAATGAGCCGGTTGTTTTCTTTATCATCTTCAGTCAGCTCCTTGCCCCGAGGTTTCTTTTTGGGTTGGATGATCGTGACCCCGGCCAGGCTGAAGCCTTGAAAGCCGGTATCTTGATATAACCGACTGTCTTCAGGCAACTGATAGTCAGCTTCATCCGCGGCTTTCTTGTCATGTTTCTTACCCTCACAGGTGAACGTTAACAGCATAATCTTGCACCAAGCATTGATAACCACAATGTTTTTGAGGGTATGTTGCTTTTTCTTACCACTGTAATACAGTTTTTGGAGCGTTTTATCCTTGGGACGGACAATCGGTCTTTCTGTGCCATCGTGAAAGAAGAGGTTTAAGGTATCATCATCGTCATCATCTTCATCTTCTTCTTGCTCAAGCAGCCGCTCTAACTCGGCTGCCTCTCGAGCCGGTAATTCTCCCAAGGCAGCCAAGGTCCGATTGAGTAGAGTATGCAAC
>DAOUMU010000368.1:0-9133 GCA_034409055.1 Anaerolineae bacterium | reverse complement strand
GCTGCTTTGACCAAGACATCATACACGATTTCAGCCGTGCAATCATATCCGGCAATTTGGAGTGGAAAATAGGTGCCCAATCTTTCTATGGCCTCATTCCGTGTATCTTCATCTGTCAATTTGAGGTGTGTTTTTGTTTGTTGGATCATCTCTGCTCTCCTTCATTTTGGAAGGGTCAGAGATTACACCTTTGTTTTATTTTCGCAACTTTCTACCCCAAATTTGGATCTACTGAGGCTAAGTTGAAATATTATACCGCAATTCCCGCCCGTATTCAATTAGTTTTGTGTTGATTTTCACAATCTCTGTCTCTTCTGGTGTAGAGAGTGGAGCCGAGTCATTGGATCGTTTCCTTTACAATTTTAATCTGTATCTCCTTCAAATTTGTGGGGAGCGTAGGGGCGAGGCAAGTCGGATTGGTGGTAGTCGAGGCAAACCAGCTATGCTCCGACTTGCCTCGCCCTTACTTTTGGAGAGAATACCTTAATCTCCTCCTCGGTCAACCCGTACAACGCATACACCAGCCGATCAATTTGTCGATCCACAGCCTCGATTTGGCCCCGGAGAACGGTTTGAGCCTGGGAGTCTGGGGCCTCGGCCAGTTGTTTGTGCAGGGTTAACATCCGCCCGACCCACTCGACCACCCGGTCGTGGTAGGCTCGGCCGGTGGGGTCGGTGGAGTCGATAGGGCGGATAGGCAGTTGACGAAGCTGAGGGGGGCCGATTTGCAGATACCCGCCTTGCATCTTGTTCCCGCCGAAGATGGTCTGGTAGTAAAAAGTGAGGAGTTGACTGTTGAGCAGGCCGAGCAGGTATTTCAGGTTCATAGTGGAGCGAATAATTGAGGTCGATTTGCCGGCCAGGATCACGCCCTCCAGGTCAACCGTACACTCCAGGCCTTTTGTCATACCGGCCACAATGATTTTCGGTTGTTCGGCTTGTTGTTTACGTTTTTGGGGTAAATGCTTCTTCTGATTGGCCGGAATAATTGGCCGTAGATAAAGGTGGCCGAGATACCGGCATTTTTTTTGGCCCCACAAGGTTTGGTACCGATCAATCGTGCCACTGTTAACCACCTTTAACCCCGTTGTATCCCGGTCGGGACAGTCTTGAATCAGGGGCTTAAGGGCATACGCTTCTGAAACGGTGGCCGCGCCCAGGACATCAGCCATCGAGCTGAGCGGAGGAAATTGCCTTCGTAGACGTTCGATTAAGTTGGTCTCATGAATGTCTGAGAAAATGGGCCAGGGCCGATGAGGGTCGGCAAAGTAACGTTCGTAATCAAGCGCTTCAACTTTCAAAAGCTCAATTGTGTTAGCGGTTGACCGTCCCATCCGTTCGTATGTCACCGGGTAGCCCGGGTGGGGGGGGGCTTTCTGAGCCACGTAGACAATCGGGTAGACAGCCACCGGGAATACCGGCAGATGAGCATAATCTCGAATCGAGATCAGCCGATTTTGCCCGGCCAGCACGGCCCGAGCGCCGGCCGCATAATCGGCCGAGCCTAACTTGTTTGGCACGATCAGACTGGTCAAGCCACCCGCTTGGCAAAGATCAAACGCCTTCTCAATAAATACACAAAATATATCCCAGTTGCCCGCTGCCGCTCGATACCGGGTGCCACAATAATGGCGACATGCGGGTAGATACCGGCTCATCCATTCCGCATCGATGTAGGGCGGATTGCCAATCACCGCATCAAAGCCCTGTCCTGAGCCTGACGAAGGACCGCCCACGGCCATAATCTCCGGGAACTCCGCCTGCCAGTCAAAAGGCTTGAAATGATACTTCTCCGCCTCGTCCAAACAAGTTATTGGCTGACTCTCATAAAAATCGGGACCAATGAGGGCATTACCGCATTTGATGTTGTGTCTCAGGTCAGGTAATGCTTCCCCTGGGGGCATGGCCTGTCGTTGGCTGATGGGTTCGGTGCTTTCACCCTCCAGCAGCTTGAGCAGGAGGGACAGCCTGGTCACCGCCACGGCCTGGGGATCGATATCCACCCCGTAGATGTTGTTCAGCAGGATGCGTTTGCGCTCGGCTATGGTCAACCGCCACGCACCGCCCGGAGCCTGGTAGATTTTAGATTGTAGATTTCGGATTTTAACCTTGGCATTTGCCACCTGGCTCAATTGGGCCAGGTAATGATCTCGATGCCAGTCGAGTAGGAATTGGTAGGCACCGATCAGAAAAGCGCCGGAACCGCAGGCCGGATCCAGGATTTTGAGCCGGCCGACACCGCCGCCCGGACCGGGCTGCTTTCCCTCGACCAATTTACCCACGGTCTGTTGGACAATGTAATCGACAATGTCAGGGGGGGTGTAGTAAACTCCGCTCCCCTTTTTAATCTCCGGCTTGTCCTCGACCACGGCCTGGCCGGTCCTAGTCAGGCGGATGGTCTGATCCAGGCCCTGCTCGTACACCCGACCCAAAATGTTGGCGGGCAGGGCGGAGAACTCGTAGGGGCTGTTAGGCGCGTAGAGATTTTTGAGGATGTTCTTGAGGACTTTGTCGTCGATGGTCAAGTCCAGGTTCGGATCGTCGGAGGCTTCAACCTGACTCTTTTCCTCTGGGCAATGGAACAGGCCGACGTGGCAACGATTGTCAATCTGGCCAAACAGTTCGGCCAGTCGCCGGTAGACCTGGTTGCCGTTTTGTAGAGCCATCAGCCAGCCCTGGGGTTCAAGGCTTCGTTCCTCGCATCGTTGTAGGAAGAGGAGACGGGTGATAATATACTGGACAGCAACGTTTAGTTCTCGTTGGGGCAGGGTCGGATTCCGCAGGGCGATGTTGTGGACCAGGCTGTTGCGCCAACGTTCGATTTCTTTGAGCAGTGCCCTGTCGATTTCTTCATAGATTTGTTGGGGAGTGGCCATTTTTGTTTGTATCCTGGAAATAGCTATGTAGAGTGATGTATATATCTACACACTTGACATCCCGGACTGGGAGATTACAATGGATTGGTGAAAGTGTGTAAAAAACTATCTTCAGGTTAAATATTTCAAAATCGGAACAGTCAGGTAGTTTGAGGTATACTTGTTTGTACGGCCAGTTGTTCAACACCTGCCTGGTAAGCCTGGGCAAATAGAACACTACCGATAATCATCGTGTACATCACCAAGAAGGTCATAATAAAAGGTACCAGGCAACAAAGGACAACGGTGAAATATAAGATTTGCATGGCGAAACTGAGCACCATCCAGCAGCCCAAGATGAGCACGTAAGCAAGCAGATAGCCCGCTAAATTGGCTCTAAAAATGGCCCACCACTCCCGTATGCGAAAAGCAGCGGCAAATTTATTCGTAGCGATCATATGTCCTATGGCCACCGGCAGGACTATCCCCACCACAAGGGCCAAAATCATCCCCAAGCCGAAGCTCCCAAACCAAACTATCATACCAATCAATGGCGGCGCCCACATGGAAGGGGAGACTGTCTCGGCTTCGCCAGGCACTGTTTCAGCCAATGACATCGTGGCGAAGAATAAACCAAACCCACCGCAAAACAGCACAAAAAAGGGCAGACTGTAAATCAAACTGACCCCGAATAGTTTTAGGCCATCTGTCACTAATTGGCCCCAATTATCCCAATTTGGCAGGGACGGGACCCCCTTTTCTACGATAATACGGCGCATAATTTGGGCACAGTAACCATAGACAAAGATCAATGGTAACCAGGGAATGACATACCCGGCCAGAATAAACAGGCAACCGATCAGAAATTTGGTTTTCCATTGCGCATCTTGAAAGGGGAATTTAGCCAGAGCTTGTAGCTCATCGCTGGTAAACGAGGTGGTCATAGAAATCTCCTTGGCGTGGTCACTGGTACTTCGTTCCTCTCAATCTGGCACCGCCACTACTCGAGGGAGCAGGCGAATCTCCTCAACCCCCAGCAGTAAACCGGCCACCAGGTAGACGCTCAGGCCCAGGGCGCCCCCTCCGACAGTAATGAAGATAGGTGATAGGCTGGGAAAGAGGGTGGTGAAAGCAACCACGCTGGTGCCCATCGCTCCCGCTGCCAGGAGGGCGCGGACCAGGGTGCTCAGCATTGAGCCGGCCTCGACGCCGGCCATACGCCGGTGGGCGATGGTCAACAGGAGCAGCACTTCCACGGTCACGGCCACGCCGTTGGAGAGGGCCAGGCCACCGGCATGCAGGGGACGGTAAAGGGTTACCGCCAGCCCCAGATTGACGACCATGCCGACGACGGCCGTAACTAGAGGCGTGGTGGTGTCTTTTTGGGCGTAGAAAAGACGATTGACCACTTCCAGGGCGGAATGAGCGACCAGGGCCAGGGCCCAGAATTGGAGGGATTGGTAAACGACAGCGGTCGAATCCGGGCCAAATTGACCCCGCTCGAACAGAACCTGGATAATAGGCCGGCCCAACACAATCAGGCCAACCATGGCCGGGATGGAAAGAGCCAGGATGATACGTAGGGCCTGGGCCGTGGTGCGGCGCAGCCCAACCAGGTCACCCTGGGCGGCCAACTCAGACATGGTCGGAAAGAGGACAATGCCAATGGCCGAGCCGATAATGGTTTGCGGCATCTGCATCAAGTCCCAGCCGTAATCCAGGGCCGAAACGTTGCCCTGGCCCAGGCGGGAGGCCAGGTTGAAGATAACGATGAAGTTGACCTTGATCACGCCAATGGTGACGATGCGCGGCCCCATCAATTTGGCCACTTGACGCAGGGCCGGGTCGTGCCAGCCCAAGACCGGCTTATATTCCATCCGGTGATAGATCAGGCCCGGCACCTGGATGAGTAGGTGCCCGGCTGCACCGCCAATGGTGCCCAGGATGAGCCCGTACACGCCAAAGGTAGGCGCAAGAAAGAGGGCCCCGACCATAATGCCCAGGTTGTAAATAATCGGGGCAATGGCCGGCAGGAAAAAATGTTGGTGGGTGTTCAGCACCCCGCCGGCCAGGCTACTAACCGCAAAAATGATAGTGGAAATGAGGGTCAACCGCATCAGGTTGGCGGTCAGAAGTTGGTTTTCCGGGCTAAAGCCGGGAGCAACCACCCACCGTACCAGGGGCAGGGCCAAGATGGCCACCACCATCGCCGCTACCGTGGCAATGAGCAACATCGTGTTGAGGGTGGCGCTGGCCAGTTGCCAGCCAGTGGGGTCCTCGGTGGAGCGGTGGGTGAGCCGTTCACTCAGCACGGGGATAAAGGCCGTGGCTAAAGCCCCCCCGGAGATGAGCATGAAGAGAATATCGGGCAGGCGAAAGGCGGCCACAAAGGCGTCATAATCGCTGCCCGTACCAAACGTCTGGGCAATGACAATTTGCCGCCCCATGGCCAACAGTTTGTTGACCAGAAAGGCCGCCATCAAAATGCCCGTAGAACGAATGAGATGGGTGATGCGCACTTTTGTTTGCATAGAAGACGTTAAACGTATCTTCTCAAAAAGTAGGGACGAGGCAACTCGGATTGAGAGTCTCGGAGCAAACAACTTGCTCTCCGAGTTGCCTCGCCTCTACCCAACTCCGAATTATTGAGATGATACCGTTAAACATTGTACTATCTCCCTACGTTGGAAGCAAAAATGATGGATTGTGAAGTCAGGTTTTGGCAGCGAGACGGCGATGGTCAAAGAGAAAATAATTCACCATCCACAATTACAATTGTCCGCCCCCTTTGATCGTGTTATACTCTGCCCCCAGGGAGGAACAATATGACAGCCAAAATATCTGTTGGTACATCCGCCTTTACGATGGGGGACTACGCCGAGAAACCGATCCCTTTTGAGGAGGTTGTGGCCCGGTTGGGCGAGCTGGGCTATGATGGGCTGGAACTGCCGGCCAATAAGGGGTATGGCTCGCTGGAGGATTGGCCTGATACGACCAGCCGCAAAAAACTGAGGCAACTGGTCAGAGGGGCCGGCCTGGAAATTTCTTCCTACGGCGCCGACCTGAGCCCCAGCCCTTTCTATAGCAACGATCCAATTGGGCAAGCCGGGGCCCGAACCCTGTTCGAGCAAAGTATTGAGTTCTGCCTGGATTGTGAAATCCCGGTGATCAGGGTTGATACCCTGGCCGAGCCGCCGCAGCCACCCGGCGTGAGTTATGAGGATGCCTGGCAGCGGGCCGTAGAGACCTTTCGCTACGAGGTCGAGTTTGCTCAACGGCATGGCATCGTCGTGGCCTGGGAATTTGAGCCGGGATTTATGTTTAACAAACCCGGTGAGATTGTGGGGCTGGTCAAGGCAGTTGATCATCCGAACTTTACGGTGATGTTTGACTTTTGCCATGCCCATATGTGTGCCGCCGTTGGCGCCCGCCAGCGCCCGCCGCGTGAAACCCTGCCCGGTGGGGCCGTAGAACTTGGCCAGCAACTGAAAGGACACATCGGTTTCGTCCATTTGATCGACTCCGATAATACGCTGCACGACGATATAACCAGCACCCATGCTCCCTTTGGCACGGGTGTCCTTGATATGCCCAAACTGGTCCAAACGATGCTCGAGGCCGGATACAAAGGTCCCTGGTGGACGATTGATCTCTGTTTCTGGCCGGAAGCATGGGCAGAACTTGAACCGAGTCTGAACTTTGTTCGCAACCTGCTCAAGGACCTTAATCTGCGCTAAAGTGAGAAAATATAATGAGCTTAATTCAAGTGGCTTGCCAGACTTACACCTGGGAAATGCTTGGTCCTGAATGGCAGGGCCAGGTGACAGATATATTGGCTTGGCTGGCCGGGGCCGGTTATGCCGGGATCGAGATTACCAATCACATGATCGGTCAATTCTATGATCAGCCAGACAACAAGTTCGCCGATGAGTTAGAAAAGCGAAATTTAAAGTTGGCCGCTTTTGCCTATGCCACCACCGGCTTTACCGATCCGGACCGTTGGCATGAAGATATGGCCGGAGCACGACGGGCCATTGAGTTCCTGGGTCATTTTACTGAACCACGCCTGGGCCTGGGGGGCGCGGCCCACCCCTCCCGGCAGAATGCCCGGCAAAAATTGGATCAGGCTATTCGCTTTTACAATGAAGCAGGACGTATGGGCACAGACCTGGGTATTTCGGTCAACGTTCATCCCCATTCTCACCATGGCTCCTTGTTAGAGAGTGTCGACGAGTATGCCTACCTGATGGATCACCTCGACCCGCGTTACGTCAGCTTGGGTCCAGATACAGGCCACATCGTCCGGGGCGGACAGGCACTTATGGCCTGTCTACAGACCTATATCTCCCGGATTACCCACTTGCACCTGAAAGATGTGACGGCCACCGGGGAGTGGGTGGCCCTGGGCGAGGGGGTATGCGATTTTCCGGCGGTCCTGGCCCTCCTGGAGTCTATAAATTACGGGGGCTGGCTGGTGGCAGAGGAGGAGTCGGCCGCAGCCCGGCAGGATGGGGTCGCCGCAATCCGCAAGAATCGAGCCTATTTGCGCTCTATCGGTTACTAAGGCAGACCAAATTTAGCCTTGCGGTAGCTTCTTCAAATTTGTGGGTGACGTAGGGACGAGGCAAGTCGAAGCGTGGCTTGTTTGCTTCGATCACTACCAATCCGACTTGCCTCGCCCTTTGAAGCGGGAACAAGTGAAACACTGAAACACTGAACTAAATGAGGGCGCTGATTTCATTTCAGTGCCCTCAGTACATTTCAGTGCCTCAGTGATTCTATCGCTTCAATCACCGTTGCGGCGGTCGGCGGTCACCGGTCACCGGTCGTCTCCTCAGCGTCCTCAGCCCATTTCAGCGCCCTCAGCGGTTCTATCCCTCAACTCCCCTTGGCGGCGGTCGGCGATCAGCCCTGCGTCCCACATCACCCTTTAAGTATCCTCAAACAATAGAGAAGGTTTATCAGCGGAGGAAAGAGAAGAAGCCGGAGAACTGGCCTTACTGCAAGAAAATCAAGCCATCTTCTTCGCCACCGCTCACGCCGGTCACGCCGGATATGGTCGAGGGGCTATCATCATCAATACCGACTCCGAAGCGTGCACCGAAGAAAATATCCGCTTTCATTACGCGCACCAGCCCCTCATTGAAGAACCAGCGGACGAAGTTTCCTCCCGTGTGGCCGAGATGGTCTCCGTGCCTGCATGGCGGCTGTCGTCAGTCGTCAGTGATCAGTGAGCCAGGGTCGCTGATCGGTGGTTGATTTTCAGGGAGGATGCGTGTATAATCGAAGCCGAGATGTGATGGCAATTGGTAGGATTGCTGATGAGTATTCGAAATGGAAGCAGAGAGCATAGGCATCGATGTGAATAGGCCGGTCGAAGGTGGCTTCGATGCAGCAGGAGCGCTGACAGCGGAAACTGCGCCAGAGCGCTATCGCCTGGTAGTGCAAGCCCTGGTAGATGTTTTTGCCCGACGGCTAAGAGCGGTGATTCTATTTGGTTCCCAGGCCCGAGGGGATGCTCGACCCGGCAGTGATCACGATCTCTACGTGGTGATCGAGAGTCTGCCTGGGGACCCGCTAGCCCGTCAGCGTGTGGTTCGGGGAGTATTGCTGCCAATCCTGGATCGCCTGCCAGGTCCAATCAGTTTCGTGGCCAAGACGCCCGAAGAAGTGGCGGCCAATTTGACACCCCTTTTGCTTGACGTGTGTGTCGATGGCATTTGCTTGTATGGCGCTGCTTATTTTGAGCCTTATCGCCAACAGGCACTGGCTGCCCTGCGCCAGTCTAAATTGCGCCGGCAGCGTGTTGGCGGCACGCTAATGTGGTTATTTCCCCAAATGCCCGCCACCGACTGGGAACTGAGTTGGGAGGGGTATCTTGAATACGCCTGAAGAGGTAACGTATCGGCTGTCGCTGGCAAAGGGTTTCCTGGCTGAAGCCGAGCAAGACATGGATTTGGGGCGCTGGCGTTCATGCGTGGATAATGCCCAGTTGACTGTGGAGAATGCCGGAAAGACGGTACTGGCCTTATTTGGCATTACGCCCAAAACTCATGACCCAGCCCGACAGGTGGCAGCACTATTGCGTAACCAGTCCCTACCGAAGGATGTGCAAGAACAGATGCAACGTATGTTGCCGGATCTGTTGGCTTTAGTATCTTAACAATTGAATTCTTGCACATTGGGCAAAAAGTTTAGGCGACAATTGCTGAGGTTTGAGCGAGAGTAGGGATAATATACATCTCACGCAACTTGAGAGCCATCGTCGCCACGCGACG
>DAOUMU010000367.1:0-3215 GCA_034409055.1 Anaerolineae bacterium | reverse complement strand
TGCTCAATTCACAACTACTTGCTGGGCAAAGGTGGATATTCTTGTATACAGGGGGTCGGAACAAAAATGGGATCAATTTTGTGATGCGAAATCACCTGAATTGGACTGATTTTCATCGGCCCAGCACAGAGCCTCAGAGCGCAGAGGGGGGAGAGATGGGGGAGACCACCACTCGAAACCCGAAGCTCCTGTAGGACCTGAAAGGGCCGTGCCAGAAGCGGGCGGCGCAGCGAGCGAAGCTCCAATCGCCGTAGAACGACCCCCCCCGCAACACCCGGAGCATATTATCATCTGCCCCCACATTCTCCCGGCCATCCGTTGAGTCGTAGGGATAGGGAAACTCAAATTTAGCCTCATCGCCTGTCCAGCGTCCCCACAAACTCCGGGTCCACTCCCAGACATTGCCGGCCATATCCAGGCAATCGTAGGGACTGGCCCCATCGGGAAAGATGCCGACCGGGCTGGTCTCTCCCAGCCCCGACTCATCCGTGTTGCATTTGGTTTCGTCCCACACCTCCCCCCAGGGATAGGCCGGTCCATCTGGCCCTCGGGCCGCCTTCTCCCACTCGGCCTCGGTGGGCAAACGTACTTCCTCAGCGGCGGTGATCTTCCCCCCGGCCCGCCAGCGCTCCGTTAACCAGGCGCAGTAAGCCCGGGCCTCGTGCCAGGTCATCCAGGTGGCCGGGCAGGCAGCTTTTTCCGGGCGCTGGCCTTCGTCTGAGGGCCATCTCCGGCCGGTGGCTTGAATAAAGCGCCGGTACTGGGCGTTGGTGACCGGGTATTTGCCGATCTTGAAGGCGGGCAGGGTCAGTTCGTGCCGGGGACCGGCCCGCTCGTCTTCATCGTCCCCCATCAAAAACGGTCCGGCCGGGATAGTCACCAACTCCTCAAAGGCGCGCGGGGCGCCCACAACCGCCCGGGCGCGGCCGGCCGCGGCGCGGCCGGCCGGAGTGGCCCGGGGCAGGGTTGGGTCAACCAGCAAGGTGGCCAGCCGGTCGCGGGCCAGGTTGAGCAGGCGCGGTTCCGGGCCGGTCAGGTCGCCCAGGCCGGTGGCGGCCAGTTCGGCGGCGGCCAGGGCCACCGGCATAGGAGCCGCTAACCGGCCCAGGGCCTCAATAAAGGCCCGGCGCTGCTCGTAGGGCACCGGGTCGTCCAGGCTGCCAACCGTCAGCAGCAGGGCCTCCCGCCACCACTCGTCGGCCACCAACCCGGCCAGAAAACCGGGCGACTGCTGGACTAACTGGGGCCGCTGCCGGGCCAGAAACTGGGCCGCCAGGTACTCCTGGAAGGTCAGATGCAAAAACTGAAAACGATCTCCCCGCTCCTCCAACAGGCCGCCCCGGTGGCGCACCGCGGCCAGGAAGTTATCCAGCAGCGGCAGTTCACCCCGCTCCTCCAGCACCGGCCCCAAGATGGCTCGCAGCCGGGCTTCACTCAGGCTGGCTCCGGCCTGGCCGCCCTGGTGCATCAGAAAGGCCAACTGTGACAACCAGCCCCGCTGTTTGTCAGGCGGCCCCCCGGCATAAACCACCTGCCGCCGGGCACCGGCGTCATCTTCCCGGCCGCTGTATTCGCTGGCCAGGACCACGTCCACGCAGGCATCGTACAACTTGGCCCGTTCCCGGGGCAGCTCGCGCCGGCTGTACTTGACACTGACCACCATGGTTACCAGCAGGGGGGTGGTAATCAGGGGCCTCTGGCCCCGGCCGGTGCGTTCTTCGTTCAGCCCGGAAATGGCTGTGAGCAGCTCGGCTCGGGCCGCATCACAGTCATGGGGCTGGGGGTAGATCTGCTCACACCAGGCCCCAACCAGGGTGGCAATCTGCGCTGTGGTCATCGGCAGGACGTCACAGCGGACGAAATCGCTGCCAAAAGGGGCGTCCCGGTAACCGGCCTCGCGGGCCGTGACCAGACAGCGGTTGCCGGGATATTGGCTATCCAAAAGGCGATCCACCTCATCTCGCACCAGGCGCCGTTCGGCCACGTTGACCACTTCATCCAGGCCGTCCAGCAGGACCAGACAGCCCTGACCGCCTCGCAGCAGCCGTTTAAAGAAGTCACCGGCGGCGGCAAAATTCTTGTACCTGGCCCGTAGAAACCAGAGTAGAAAGGCCCCCAGCGAGCCTTCGTCCGGGCCGTGCAGCACCCGCAGGCCCGGCACCTGGGCACATTCAGCCCGGTAAACCTGCCAAAAACGGAGCGGGGCCAGCAAAGGCACCGGCAGCGGCGCCGCTTCGAGCGGCGATTTGAGGCGAACGTCCAGCGCTTCCCCACGCAGGGCAGCGGCCAGCGAAGCAGCCACAAAAGAGAGGTAGGTCGTCTTACCCGAGCCGGCCCCCCCAACGATGGCCACGCGTTCGCCCAGGGTCAGCAAATCGGCCATATCTACCGGCTGCGGCTCGGTCTCCCTGTCCAGCTCCAATCGATCAGGCCGGCTAAGCCGCCGGGTCTCTTCCCCCTGACCGCCGGGCGTGACCGCCGGACGGTGCCGGCTGGCCAGAGAAGTGTAGACCCTGGCCAGAGGCCGGTCCAGGGGGCCGGTATTTTGCAGGGTCTGCAGGCCGTGCAGCCGGGTAAAGCCGTATTCCCGGCGCACCCAGTCCAGGTAATCGGCCAGTACCTTTTGGAATTCTGCTTCGGTCAGCTCGGCCCGGCCCGGCGCCGCCTGGTAAACCTGGTAGAGGTGGGCGATATTGACCTGGTGGTCTACCTGCTGCCTTTGTTGATCGAAGGTGGTCGATCTCTTATCCGGAAGAGCGTTCAGTTGAGCCTCGACCGTTTCCAGTTGCGCCTGAATCTGGGCCTGCATCTCGGCGACTGCGGGCAGGTTCAGGTCGGCCAAATTAGCCAGAGTCTGGCGCAATTTATCCCGTTCGGCTTCCAGTTCGGCCCGGCTGGGTCGAGTTGAATCGGTCATAGCCATCACTCCATTTGTCAACCGTATCATTTATTCGCAGGCAAAGCCGGTCCTGAGATTGTTCAGGGGCTTTTCTCTATTTTATCATGTCTACCTGGTGGTGACAATCGGCTTGTACCGGATGCCTTGACCGGCTGAAGCCTCGACTCCACCAGGCTACGGGGGGATGTTTCTTAGGCGCTTATCGCACCAACATGTAAAAAAGATTGTCGATAGAGTTAAACGGCGATGCCAAGCGCTTCAAATAGATTGTGCATTGCCAGTTGAATAGCTTGATAAAGAGCATCAATAGGCGATT
>DAOUMU010000366.1:0-28297 GCA_034409055.1 Anaerolineae bacterium | reverse complement strand
TGCTCAATTCACAACTACTTGCTGGGCAAAGGTGGATATTCTTGTATACAGGGGGTCGGAACAAAAATGGGATCAATTTTGTGATGCGAAATCACCTGAATTGGACTGATTTTCATCGGCCCAGCACCAGCCTGCGAGAAAATCTCCTGCTGGGCCTGCCCGAAGCCAAAGTGGACCTGCCCGGCGCTATTCAGGCGGCGGTGATGGAGCAGGATGTGGGGGAATTGGCAGACGGTCTGGATACCTTGGTTGGCCCCAAGGGGGTCAAGCTCTCCGGGGGACAGATTCAGCGTTCGGCCACCGCCCGTATGTTTGTGCGTACTCCGGAGTTGCTCGTTTTTGACGATCTCTCCAGTGCCCTGGACGTAGAGACTGAGCGAACCCTGTGGGAGCGATTGTTTGCTCGGGGGCAGGCCGGTGATGGCTCCCCAACAGACAACGTCCCTACCTGCCTGGTGGTTTCCCACCGCCGGGCGGCCCTGCGGCGGGCCGACCATATTATCGTGCTCAAGGAAGGGAAAATTTTAGCGGAAGGGGAACTGGACGGACTCCTGGCCACCAGCGCTGAAATGCAGCGTTTGTGGGCGGGCGACCTGGGCCAGCCGAGAGGGGCGGAAGAGCGGGGTATTGTATAATCTACTGTTCTAAGCTATGATAAGGTAGATGTATGCTGATTCTCGCTGATTTTTATTATCAGCGTTTATCTGCGGGAAATCAGCGTCATCGGCGTTCCATTATGCTGATAGTCAGTTGGATTTTGTATGAAACCCAAACCACCCGAACTTAATGATGAAGTATCCTCATCTGAAAATGTAGAGGGTGCGCGTCGTGGTTACGACAGATTACGCACCTTTATCGACGACTTGCCACTCCTGCCCCCCCGGGCCATCGCCGCTGAATTAGAGCAACTGGGATACAAGGGGCAAGAGGATCCACGTCGGGCCGTGGCCTTGATGGCCTACCGTCACGTGCGTCGATTAAAACGGTTGTACGTGAGCGGCACTCCCCCTACTGAGCTGCCGCCGAAGCAAAACCTGTTGCTGGTTGGTCCCACCGGTTGTGGCAAGACCTTCCTGGTAGAACTGCTGTTTCAACACATCTTCAAACTACCCACGGTCATTGTGGACATCACCAGCTTCACCGAGAGCGGTTATATCGGTGATGATGTCCGTACCATTTTGACCCGCCTGATCGATGCGGCCAGGGGTAACCCCTATTTAGCCACGTGCGGCGTGGTTTGTCTGGATGAGTTTGACAAGCTGGCTGCTACGAGCAGCAATGCCCGCTTTGCCGGGCAGGGTACCACCAAAGATGTGTCGGGCTACGGGGTGCAGCGGGAACTGCTGGCTATGTTAGAAGGGACCCAGGTGGTGGTGCCTATGGACTACGGATTCTCGGCCTTTGGCCCTCGGCTGACCCTGTCCACGCGCGACATCCCCTTCATCGCCTGCGGGGCCTTTTCGGGGCTAGATGAACTGCTGCGGGCCAACACCGGCATCGGTTTTCGAGCCAGGCAGAGCCAGGCCGATGTGTTGAGTTTAGACCAGGTCACCTCCTTTCAAAAGTACGGTTTTCTACCGGAGCTGATCGGTCGATTTTCCCGCATCGTAAAATTCCCCGCCCTGCCCACCGATATTCTGCACCGAATTTTAATCGAGAACGTTCTGCCTCAATTCAAGAACGAGTTTAGTGGCGAGGGCTTGCGGTTAACGATCACCGATGAGGCCCTGAATTACATCATCAGCCACAGTAAAAAACGGGGCACGGGTGCACGCGGTTTACACGCGGAATTAGTAGCCGCTATCGAACAGGCGGCGTTTGAAACCTTTATGCAGACCAGGAACGCGGAAGTGGTCATTACCCTGGTCGATGGGCGGTTGGAAAGAATTGTTCGTGAAGCAGCCCGAGAAAATAGGACGAAAGACGAATGACAAACGACGAAGGTAATTGTTACCTGGAACACAGGAACACGCCCACATGCGAGATGTCTTCGCACGTGGGCGTGTCTTTTCTAATGCCTGGCAAGATCCTCTACAACACTATTGGGGAATAGCAAAAACTTGAGTCCAGTAGTGATACCAATTCTCGCTGCCGGTATCGTTTTGCAGGTAGTAATATCCGACCCCAATTTCCTTCCAGTTACAATTCAGAATGTTGGCCCGGTGGCCAGCACTGCCCATCCAGCCTGCTACGACCGCCGCAGGAGTGCTGTAGCCCGCGGCGATGTTTTCGCCCACCGCCGACGCCTGGTAGCCTGCCGCCGCAACCCGATCCGCCGGGCTCGAACTGTCTTTGCCGATATGGTCAAAGAAATCCAGAAGGGCCATATTCTGGCTGTGACCCTGGGCGGCATTGTACAGTTTCTCGTTGAAGGTTACAGCCGGACAACCGGCGTTGACCCGTTCGACGTTGGTCAGGTTCACCACCTCGGTCACGAAGGCAGGCACAGGGGTCGTAGACGATCCCTGCAAAATAATCGGCAGGTAAGTTGTTGTTCCAGTGCTCGTGCTCACGCCAAAGACAGCGGTCATCGTCGGGGCACAGGCACTGATACTGGTCACGGAAACGCCGCTAGCGCTGCCACTATAGAGTTTGCTATTGGGATTGGATGTGTCATTAAACGTGGTATTGTTACTGGAGCCCGGATAAGGATCGCCGGTATCGCCCCGGTTGGTGCTGTTGTCTAAATGGTTCAGGCCGTCGGCTTCCTCCAGGTCGACCAGTTTGCGCGTCTCGTCGGCATTGGCCGAGTTATCAGAAGGGCGAGTCTCGTCGATGTGCCAGATGAGCAGGCCACAACCGGGTAGAGCGGCATCATAGCCGACCTTTTGCCGGTTTTCTACCAGGAAATATTCGCCCGTGCCTGACGTTTGACCGAAACTCCAATCGACGCCGTTGGGATTGTCCAGCAGTTGAATGACGGAGTCGGTTTTATTGGTTTCTACCTGGGGAATATTCGTGGTGGCCGCTACCTGGAGCCCGGCGGTCGTGAGCGAAATTTGCTTGGGGGTCAGCCAGCCCTGGTACCATTTCTCCCAGGCGGAGGGGTGGGCCGGCGTGTCCCCGCTGAAAATGGTGCCCAGCCACGAGCCGCTGCCCATCACGCTCCAACTACCGACTCCCTCGGAGCTCTGGTCGGTGTCGTACAGATCGGGCCAGCCGATCAGGTGACCTGTCTCGTGTACCATAATGCCAATGGTGGCTGCGTGGCCTGGATTATCGTAGGTAGCGGCGTGCCATTCGCCAAATTGACCGTAAACGAAACCGTTAATCCCATCAAGGGGTGGTGCTCCCGAAAAGCCACTCATATGCCCCCACACATTGGGCGTGAGCGCCTGGGTGCCCCCGTAGCTGTTTTCGTAGCCGGCTACAATAACAATGACGAGCAGCTCATTGCTAAGCAGTACATTGTCACCATTCGTATCGAAGGCGGCGTAGTTGACACAAGCATCGGCCGCTTGGAGGGCCGCATAGGTAAGATTAGCGCTCCCTGCATTCGGGTGATTGATGCCGAGATTCATCCAGTTGGTCACACCGTCGTTGCTGCTCGTGCCACACGTTTCGGCAGCCGGGGTTAGGGTAAATCCGTTGTAGGATACTTCGTTGTAATAAGCTTTGATGCTGTTGGTCGCGCCAAAAAAGTTGCTGACCCAATTTGCTTCCGTCGTCCCCACCGCTGTCCGGTCATTGAAGCTAATGAGCAAGCCCAGGACCGGCACCGAGCTAACCCCAACGCCAGCTTGCATCTCAAGCTCATTCTGGGGTCTGATGACGACGGGCCGCGCGCCACGGGCAGAGGCCGGGGGGGAGTCTTGACCGGCTACTTTGTCTGTGGCTGTCAACTGGCCGCTGTCGTTATCGACCTCGGCGTAGAACCAGTAACCGCTGTCCGGGTCTTGCAGGACGGTGTAGCCGTCCACCGTTTCCGTGCCGTTTGAATACTCATCGCCCCAGGTCCGGGCTTCAAAGGTGGTTACCCCATCCGGCTGGGTAATGGGATAGGTGATCGGCGCTGGTGGGGCGGCCAGAACCGGTGCGGCCGGCAGCCCGACAACGACGGCTACAGCGGCGATGATCGCCACCAACAACCAAAACTTTTTATGGGTACATAAACCTTTCATAATCGTTTACTCCTTTGATAGTGGAACACAGTCTAGGCGTGTTGACATTTCGGATTATGTCATTCTGAGCGACCAAGGGAGCGAAGAATCTCCTATTTTGCCTTGAATTTGTCCTCGTTGCCGGAGATTCCTCGTCGCTGCGCTCCTCGGAATGACATTTTTGGACAAATGTCAACAGAACCTAGATATGTGCTTAGGTAATAGAACAAATGCCCTATACACAATTGTGAAATTATGTCGATATGCCATCCCTCCTATTGAATAGATAATTGATCACCAACCACCCAATAGTTGCCGCCGGTTTCGTCACCCCGAAAGGCGACCTCGACCTCAATGGTCTGGCCGGAGACATCTGGCGGGATGGGTGTCTTGGAAAAGATTTTGATGGTTTGTCCTGTCTGTCCGGTCAGTTGGTTCATAAATCCGGCTACATCGTTGGCCTCCACAATTTCTACTTCGGCAATGTAGATTGGCATTTCCGGTTGAATATTTAAGGTGCTGGCCTGCACCTCCCACACACAACCTATGGTCCCTTTTAACAAGGTTTGGTTAGGGGCAACCGGTGCCGCTCCGCCCCCCCCCGGAGCCGAAGAAGCCGGGGGCAGGTCGAGTTGGCAGGCTTGAGCGACAGATAATTGATCGCCGACCACCCAATAGTTACCGCCGGTTTCGTCGCCACTAAAGGCGACCTGGACCTCGATGGTCTGGCCGGCTGCGTCCGGCGGGATGGGTGTCTTGGAAAAGATTTTGATGATTTGTCCGGCCTGGCCGGTCAGTTGGTTCATAAATCCGGCTACATCGTTGGCCTCCACAATTTCTACTTCGGCAATGTAGATCGGCATCTCCGGCTGAATGTTGAGGGTGCTGGCCTGCATCTCCCACACACAACGCACGGTCCCTTTTAACAAGGTTTGGTTAGGGGCAACGGGTGCGGCCCCGCCCCCTCCCGCAGCCGAAGAATCCGGGGGCAGGTCGAGGTTGAGTTGACAGTCTCCGGTCGCTGCCTCTGAGGCGGAGATGAGAGTGGCCGGAAGGGTGTCCCCAGAACTGGTATCATCTGGGGGGGACGAATCAATCTGCGGGGTTACCGGTGAGGTCTCTGAGGTGGGGGTGGGCGCAGGCAGCGCCGGGGGTAACGTGGCCGTGGCTACCGAATCACTGAGGGGGGTGATTAAGATCGTTTTCTCTTCTGCCTCTTTTGAGGCTCCCAACGAACCGGTCAGACTACAGGCGATACTGAATAATAACAAGCCGCTAAAGATGGCTACTGAACGTGAAAAATAACGCATTTTTTCTCCTTTACCTTGGTTATTTATGATACTGGTCAACAAGTTATTATAGGCGATTATTTAGACGGATGAAAATGGAACGCAAAATTTGTTTTGCCGTAAGGTTAAAATTAATCGGGGTAGGCCGGGCATCCCTATGCCCGGCCATCTATTCCCCGATTATTTTCTTAAGTTCAATCAGTCCGGTGACGTATGGCGTAGATCACAGTCCATGCCGAGTAATCTTCTGATATTCAGGAACTGGGGCTTGGTCCATATGAGGGCGAAACATAGCCGGGGATTTTGTTGAGGTAATCGTTAAGACGTGCGTCAGCGATGGCCTTTCGCCCAAGAACTTGTTAAGGTGTACCTCTCAGGTTCTTGAGGATATCACAAATTCAATTATAACCAATAAGGGCCTAAAATTACAGCGTGAAAGGTACCGAAAATGTATAGGCAAAAAGTACCGAAATTGCCTTACCCTAAAGTACCTTAAGAGCAGGTAGTCAGGGTACCGGTCAATCTTGCCGATAGATTAAAAGATAGGCATAATAGTAAACTCATTCGGGGGTATTAAAAATCAACGATACTTATCGGGAGAAAACGCAAATGTTCAGTCATAGTCTTGTTTTCAACCAACCTTTTCAGGCGCAGTGGGAAACGGTCGATTTGCCCGAACCAGGACCGGGCGAAATGCTGATCCGAACCCGGAAGACCCTGATCAGTACCGGCACCGAACTGACCGCCTACAGCGGTGATTTTCCACCCAACTCGGTCTGGGCGGGCTACGTTCAGTACCCCTGGCGCCAGGCCGGTTATTCAAACGTGGGTGAGGTGGTCGCTTTGGGACCTGATGTGTCCGGCTATCAGGTGGGCCAGCGCGTGGCCAGTTGGGGCCGACATGCATCTTACAACCTCCAACCCCTATCGCAAGTGCAAGCCATCCCTGATGACGTGAGCGACGATCAGGCCCTGTTTTGGAACCTGGGCAAGACGGTGATGAACGGCGTGCGCCTGGCCCGAATTGCTCTGGGTGAGGCGGTGGTCTTGGTCGGAGCCGGGATTCTGGGCCAACTGGCTACGCAATACGTTACGTTATCAGGCGCATTCCCCCTCATCGTCGTGGATCTGTCGGAGCGGCGCCTGGAAATGGCTCGGAACCATGGCGCCACCCATACCCTGATCGGCGGTCGTAAGGAACTGCTGGCTGATATTAGCCGGATCACCCGGGGACGCATGGCCGATGTCGCCTTTGAGATCACCGGCAACCAAAACGTGATCCCCTCCGTCCTGCGCATGGTCCGCCGCCTGGGGCGGGTGATTCTGTTGGGCTCGCCCCGAGGGAAGGTCGAAGTGGACTTCCACGACGAGGTCCATACCCTGGGTTTGCAGATGATTGGGGCACATGTGACCACCCATCCGGCAGTAGAAACGCCCTATAATCCGTGGACGGCCACTCGTAACGGCGAACTCTTTTTCGACCTGGTGATGGCCGGCCGGCTACAGGTGGACGATATGATTACCCATCGTTATCCGTGGCAGGAAGCCCCCGCCGCCTACGAGATGTTGGCGGCGAATCGCACCCAGGCGATGGGGGTGGTTCTGGAAGGTTGGACGTAACTATTCTCCCTGCTCGGTCTGGATTGACAAAACTGTTCTCCTTGCTCGGCCTGGATTGACAAATCCAGACCATACTGGCGAAAACAGCTACGCATAATCGGTATCCTATTTTTTTATATTTTCAAGAGGAAGGTAAGGTCACTATGATGCTAAAAGATAAGATAGCCATCATCACCGGCGCCGGTAGAGGCATTGGCAGAGCCATCGCCCTGGCTTATGCCAGGGCTGGGGCAGAGGTCGTCCTTGTTTCTCGGACCAGGTCGGAGTTAGAGACAGTGGCCGACGAGGTGCGTGAAATCGGTCGGCGAGCCCTGGTTATCGTGGCCGATGTATCAGTCGCTGCTGAGGTGAACCGCATGGCCGAAGCTACCCTGTCTGAATTTGGCCGGGTCGATATTTTAGTCAACAACGCGGCCATTGCCGGACCAAAGTCGGTGCTGGAAACCTCACTTGAGGACTGGAACCGAATGATAACCGCCAACCTGACCAGTGTATTTCTGTGTACGAAAGCCATTTTGGAGCATATGATAGACCGGCGACAGGGTAAAATTATCAATATTTCTTCTGGTTCCGGGCTTAGAGGTTCGGCCGGTAATGCGGCCTATAGCGCGGCGAAAAGTGGGGTGATTGCTTTTACCCAGGCCTTAGCCGGTGAAATGCGAGACTTGGGGCTTCAGGTTAACGTTATCTGCCCCGGCCCGATTAAGACCCAGATGCTGGCCTTTCGACCTACAACGTCTCCCACTGACTCGTCGAACTTTCTGGAACCTGAAGACGTGGCCGGGGCTGCTCTTTTCCTGGCTTCGAACTACTCAGGGGGGATGACAGCTCAGATAATTCAGGTCAGGAATTCAGTCCGGTGGTAAGAAGCAAACAAGCAGCAGCCTAAGGTCGTTTCGTTGCTTATGCTTTTCGTTCTTCAACACAGGGATTGGTAAGCTGGCCCAATCCCTTGATCTCCATTGTTACCTGGTCGCCATCCTTCAAGAAAATTTTGGGCGACCGGAAGACGCCGACCCCATCCGGTGTGCCGGTGGTGATGATATCACCTGGCAGCAAGGTGAAAGCCCGGCTGATATATTCAATCAGGAAAGGAATCCGGAAGATCATCTCGGCCGTGTTGGAGTCTTGCATGACCTGGTCGTTGACCGTGCAGCGAATAGCCAGGTTATGCGGGTCAGGAATCTCGTCCCTGGTGACCAGATAGGGGCCAATAGGACAAAAAGTGTCCAGAGATTTACCCCGAATCCACTGGCCGTCGCCAAATTGCAAATCTCGGGCACTGACATCATGACAAATGGTATAACCGGCCACGTAGGCCAGGGCCTCTGCTTCGGTCACCCGCCGGGCCGTACGCCCCATCACCACGGCCAGTTCGACCTCGAAATCGACCTGGCTGGTCAGTTCTGGGTCCCAACGAATGGTGTCACCCGGTCCAACAATGGACGTCGGAAATTTGGCAAATATGATCGGCGACCGGGGTGGTTCGATGTTCTGTTCCCGGCAGTGGTCCATATAATTCAGGCCAATGGCAATGACCTTGGACGGATTGAGAATGGGAGCCATAATTTTCACGGCGTCTATAGCCATTGTCTGACCGTTGGCCAGGGCTTGTTCAACGGTGGACCGGGCAGTCTCCATACCAGCGTCACCCAGCTCCAAAAAACGACGCATATCGGCCGGCAGGTTGCCTGATGAGACCGCAGTCAGGTCGACAACCTGGTCATCTACCAGTGCACCCAGGCGAGGCCCCTGGCCAGCCTTAAATGTAATCAGTTTCATTTTTGCCTCCGTTAAGGATTTTCTTTAAGTGCATGTTGAGGGGGACAACGTGACGGGCGAAGCTGAAACCACGGCAGCCAAAAATGTCTGGGCATACTTCATTGTAAACCAAAAATTCTTTGCTTTATGAAGCATGCCCAAGATAGCTTTTTGCCTTTCCTATGGCCTTGGGGGTGATTGCTTCGCCGGCCCAGTATAACATAGCGGGGTATGGGTGTCAAAACGTCAATTCCGGGGGATTTTCATTGATTAGCCACGTATTAAGAAATATTCCTACACTGAACTCGCGATCAAATTGAACCGGCGCCACGGCCGATACATCGCGGAACCTTCCCTGGTGCCCCTGATGCCCGGTTATGATCAGGTTCAGGAAGCCTTAAAGGAAAAAGCTCGGGCCATCCACGACCCGAGCTTTTTTGTACGTTTATGATGTCCATGTCAGGTAGGCATAGGTGCGTAATATATTCAAGATGGGCCTCCATTTTGGCGCTACCACTTTTGAGGCAGGACCAAGATTTGCTGCTTCTCGGCCATCTGTGGCGTGAAATAGAGCCTTTAAACAAAAAGAGAATTCTGTAAAATCAAGAAGGGGAAGAACCGGCTCTCCCTCCAGCCGCCAATGGAGCCGGGTTCCGCCGGCACCGGTTCAAAGATGTAGCGAATGGCAAAGGGAAACGGGCCGGACGCACTTTCATAGGCAAAGATGCGATAGGGTTGGAGTTCGGTCACGGTGCCCGTGCCTTGCATTTTACGGCCCAATAAACGTCCGTTCGAAGCGATAGTTAGTCCCCACCTGTAGGCCGCCCTTGGATAATTTCGTCACGTCCGTAGCCCCGGACACCCAATGCAAATTGTTTTCAGGGTTGGTGATGTAGGTGAAGACTTCTTCAATGGTCCGATTGATTATGATGGTGATTTTGGTACGTTGTTGAGTATACTGTTTTTCTTTGACACTTCATCAAGTGATTTATTGTAAATCACTACCAATTTTGTGAAATAGCATCATTCCTCAGTGAAATAATCGAATCGCAATCCACTAGAGCCTTCCCCTTTACCTGGCCCGGCCCGCCTGCCAAGCCAGACATATGTTGAACCATTGATCCATCTAGTCCGCTGAACATTCATTTGTATTTTTAGACCGGCTCTTGAAAGGGTTTCTTCGTTAATCATAGGAGAGTTTGATGTTTCTAATGTAGAGGTTAAAATCTTGGTTTTTGGTCTGATAGGTTCAGAGTCATTATCATAAGTGTCTCTCAAGATAGCTGCGCGCTGAAATTGAACGGATCGAGAATCAGAATTTACACAAACAGAAACATATGGCAGCCAATTATCCGGTACGCTCGAAGCTAGTTGGTACTTGATAGGCTTTCCAATGGCTTCCATTATTTCATCTGCTTCATTATGCCCGCCTTGTTGATCCTCATTTCTACGCAATTTCTCCTGGTAGGCTTCAGATCCAGGTTGGGGTTCGCCCAAACCGTTCGTGATTGTATGCTCAACTGCCCAAACCATATTTGCCATTTCATCGCGAAGAAATCTAACCTCCTCTAGCGCAGGGCTAATTTCAGAGCGTCCTAGTACGGGAGGTAGAAACAGGAAATCTGCACATTTTCTTTGATTGCCGTTGTCATTATGTGGTGCGACCCGATTATCTCTGCTAATAGAAATGCCAAACATATTCCAGGTATCCTGGCCCGCATTTTGGTTAGCAGCAATGGGATCAATTGGGATTTCATTGCCAAATACATCTGTCACGCTAAGCGATCTAACTCTGCATAACGAACCGGTTTTTAAAGGAAACGGTATGATGTACCAGTCATTTCCATAAACCAGAGCGAATTCCATTAGCAATAGTTTTGCAAGATCGGTGGTTTTGACATCAAGGTTACCGAAATCGGTTTGCTGATCCTCAAATGCCCACCATCTTGAATTAGGCATCCCGTAAAAAGACACGTTAGTGGGTATAAACACTTGAGGCTGTTCATCTTTTTCGCGCACATTGTCTTCATTAACAACATCACCATTGTGCGTAATACTATCACTACCTAGCTTCTGGTACTGACCATTCTGAATTGAAAAATCATACCAATCTAAATTGCCACCATCATATTCAGATGCAGTAAGAACGGTTTGCTTATTTCCTTCCTCAGGAGCCGATACACTAAAACTATAATCAAATGTATCATTTTGCCAGGCAGCATTTGATGGAGAAGATGGTTCTGTATACAGAGCGGTATACCATTCTTGCAGCCCAGAAAGGGTTTTCTCTAACTTGTCTCTCATATCATTAGGCAGAGTAAGTTCATCTGGAATATGTGGTTGACCGCGGTTTAACCCTGTTTCTTGCAAAAGATTTGCCCCATCAATCGCTCGTCCCGCAATTGCTGCGTAAAATCTTTGGGTAGGATCATCTATCTCCATCTTTTGGGCATCGGTCAGGGGCTCGAAACGATACCTTGATCTAAACATATCTATGAGTGAAGATGCATCATTACCAAACGCTTCTCTTAGTTCACGTTCGAATTGTTGCCCAATCTGTACGGCTAAACGGATATTCATTCCGAATCGTTCTTGCTCAACCAATGTTTCCAGAGGTCTGCTTTCCAAGATGGGAATTACTTCGGTTCCTGGTGAAGAAGACCCCAGCCTTCCCAATTTTATTCGAGTCAGTCTTGTTTGCTCTGTGGTGAGTTGAGTCTTAACAGGCGATCCTCCATCTTCAGCTTGAAACTCACCAAACTGCCATTGCCTGGTGAGCATCCACAAAGGATCTCTTATACGCGCTTGAATGCTTCTTTGAAAATTATCAGCACGCGCACGAGGCTCCAACCGCTGCCAGAACGAAAATTCTATTTTGTAATTTTTCGGTGTAGTTACAATTTTCTTAAAACTCATTTTTCCAATCCTCGACTGGCAATGGGCAATTGCGTAGTTTGGCTATCCGTTAATTCAATTCCAGGCATATATAATGCAGGAAGAAACTGACCAACCTGTGTCAGTGCGTCCAGGTCAACAGCGCGAATTTTTGTCAAATTTATAGTTTCTTCAACACATTTCACCAGATGTTCCCACTCCCACTTACCGCCTTGTTCACTTATCACAGGTGATACTGCCAAAAGCAACGACTGAGGCGCTTCTGTTCCGGGGCGATTGTATTGATACACAAGCGCTGTGGTTTCGGTTTCATTTGGAATACTTTCATCCCATTTATCAAGTTCTAGCCCGGCAAATTTATCATTTGGCAAATAATTAAACGGTATGTTAGCAACAAGTGACACTGTACCTTGAGTTCTTTCACGTTCATCATTTTCCTTGAAGGGGAACGCCAGCCAACGATCATTTTCCCTAAAAGGAAGTTGTCCAATTCTCAATTCAAATTTTGAATCGCTGTTATAAGCCTCAGCAAGCATCATCATTGTTTCAAATTGTTTGAGTTGGGGATGCGTTTTGGCCGCTTGCTGAAACCAGGTAATGATTGATTGTTTGTTTTCACCGTCTAAAAGGTTGGTTGTATTGGTCTCGTCAAGCGTCTGGCCAAGTTCATCAGCATTTTTGGGAGTGAATTGGGGAAGAATAGTAAAGGATTTGCCGAATATGGCCTTAACTGCTGCAGATAATTCAGCGATTGCCTCTCTAGCTTTATCAACAGCAATATCTGGTTGATTGGGTGAAACGATCAACATTGCTTCCTTTGCTGCCTTAGCTTCTTCTAGACAATTGTCACATTCCTTCAGCCTTTTCTCTATCTCTTGCAAAACTGACTTTGCCTGACTCTTTAATTCTCTTAAGGTTTGTTCATCAGTTTCATTTGCAGAGGTTGGGATAGAATTATCAATACCAAACTGGCTGGCGTCCATTAACGCAGATCTAAGCTGGTCACAATCATTCGTTAGATTTTCTTCATCATAAAACGCCGACTGGATCGTCTTTAATGTGCCATAGGCATCAATAATCGAGGTGTTATCGGTTTTAATCCTTGCTTGCAATGCGTTATAATCATCTTCGCAAAATCCAACGTTGGTAGTTCCTTCTGTTTCTTCAGGGAGATACAGGTCAACCGGAGAAAGATACTTGGCATTACCTATTATATCCAAGATACGTCTGGCTAACTCAAGAATCTCAGAAAATGTCGTCTCTGGATTGAAATCATCGCTCCGGTCAAACTGAATTCTGATCTCTATGTCTTTCGTTAAATTGTTCTTCTTTCGGACAGAATATTTTATCCTTTGTTCAAGTTCCGTCGCCTCATCTTTCGCCAGGGATGTTGAAAGATAAACAAAATCAAGGGGGGAAAGACCAGGCATTTCTTGTTCATTTTCAGCCAACGCCAACGTGCTGAGTTTAACATTCATATATGATCCCTCTGAAGCGTTTGGAGCAGGATACCAAGCCCGGCATATCACTTTATCCGGATCGCCAAGCATTTTGCCCGCCCAAGCATTCAAGTAAGGTTCAGCCCTGGCGCGAGGGGTAACTGCCCAATTATTCGTTTCAGATTGAGCATTGCCTGTGAAAAGAACAATGAAATTATGCTTTAGATTAAAACCGCTGCGCGGCGTATGAGCAACATCAGGCTCAATGACCGATCCCTTGTCCCCGGAGATGGCATCAAGTAAAGCCCCAGCCCTGAGATAATTACCGGTCACTGAGTGATAGACACTCTCGGCAAGTGCAAGGTCGCTCAATGCGTCAAAACTGTCACTGGTGGCTTCAATCGCCTCATTTAACACACTAAAATGCTGTGTATCTGGCAACGGTAACTCGTCATCAGTATCAAAAGGAATGTTCTTATTCCTAAAAGCGTTTACTAACTTCAATCCATCTACGACATTTCGAGCAGCAATAGCCTCAACAGAAGTATTTGCTGGAATTTCATCAGTTCTTTCAATGGTTAGGGAATAAAGTTCCCTAAATGGTTCGATATATTGATCAAGAGACAGATTGTGCAAGCTCCGTTCAAACCGGTATCCTAGCAGAGCGCCCAGGGTTTGACCTTGTTGAACACCTTGTAATAACCACAATGCCTGACGAACTCTCTCCGAAGAAAGATCAACTGACATAGGGCTTGAATTATCCGGCCCCGTATGGGTTAGATGAGCGTTCCGAAGAACGGCAGATGTTACTGCGTGGGGAATTGATGGCGCGTGGATATAGCCGCCGCTGGTTGCTTTATTGCCCACAGGTTTAAGATTTTCTACCCAGCCATAAGCCCCAAGGTATAGACCTTCTTCATCATTGGCGCGGAGTTCATTGTGCAGCCTCCTTGTCGCCAAAGATGTAATCCAGGCGTCAAGGCGATGAGTTGATACATCAAGCGTTTCGGTCAATAGTCTTTCCAGCTTGGAGGCGGACAAACCTGCCAAATGAGGCAGGCTCTCTGCCGATAGCAGATCTCTTTCGAGCAATATGGCCAGACGGAGTAAACAAAACAAAAGCGTTTCAGGAGGAGGATCCCCTCCCCACTCTTCGTGCAGTATCTGATTATAGTCGGCGTTCTTTAACGTTTCGATGTAATTATTCTTAAGAGGCTTTCCTTCTAATAGCGGACCGTCTTGCACCAGTGGAATATCCAGATCATAACCATCTCCCCACGAAACGACGTTGAGAATCGGAGGGTTACCCGTATAATTGGTAAATTCTCCCAACAATTCTGCGTGATCCTCAAGGGTCTCTGAAAGTCTCTGATGCCATTGCTGAATAGGATCTGGTTGACCGGTGGCGCGCCAAAATCGATCAGACAGGTTGTTAAAATAATCTGACGCTTGATTCACTAACCCACGTTTGGCATTGTAATTTGCAAGAATCTCTCGGCGTAGAAATGCAAACAGATACATAACGTATTCTCTGGTTGCAATCGGGCGAATTCGGCAAGTGTATGATCCACCTTCCATCCCCAGTATTTCAATCAGTTCTTTGTCCGGGTCATCGGTGGCCCCGACACGGGGTACCAATTTCGGGTCTTTTGCCATTAAGTACCACTTTAGGTAGAGCTTCTTTAGAATAGTGTGAAGGCCGTTCAGAAAGTCTTTTTGAGGGTCAGTATCAGTGAATTGCCATTGTGAGAGTGAGGAAACCGGCAGTATTCCGTAGGGCATATTCTCAACACAGATTGCAGAAAGCGGGCCGTTTGGCCTCACGTATTTAACGTAATGCTGCCTCGTCTTTTCAATATTCTCGTCCGAGATTATTCCGGATAACATATTTTTAAGAAAATAACCCCAAGTCGCCGGCCAGAGCGCATTTTGAATATGTTCCGCATCTTTATCTCCGGATAAATTGGCGTGTTTGACGTATTGGAAGATATTTGGCGGGATACCAAGATAGTCGGCTAATATCGCGCTATCGGTGTGGGTCAGGCTCGTTTTAGCATCATCAGTCCCATTTAAGCTCCTGATGCCAAGATGCTCCTCCGCAAAAGCGGGGGTTACCTCATCATCTTTGCGAGAAAAGCCTGACCCGCTTTGCCCGGTATTGTTCGTCGGGGTGCCTGGTTTCAGGAAGCTGAAACCTTCGGAATATTGCTGACTATTTATCAGATTTGATAAAACGTTCTGCCCTTCCTGAGCATCTGTGGAGACCTTAACTCCCAGGGCTACGACCCGGCTAAAACCTTTGCTTAGGTCTTCATCTGCCAGGTCAATTTTTAAGGCCATACCAATATCTACCGCTTTTTCAAAATCTATAAGCCATTCTGACTCTTCGTCAAAAAGAAGGCCCTCGCCTTCCTGGCCTGCGACGTTGGAGGTATCGTTGTCCGAGGCAAAGGGATCCGGGCCGGTAACAAGCGGGTGCGGGATAGGTTTGCCTCGCTCTTCATAGATCAATTCGTGTTCTTCAAAAACATCGTGATGCCCATTACCACTGCCTACTTTTTCTCGGTAAAGGCGAAGCACAAAGAAATCGGGCATTACATAGCTTTTGGGCGCTTCACTCCACGCCTCCGGCTTTAAGGGGATATTGTCATTATTTACGTGTTCTCTTCCCAGTTGGACAATATAGGCAGCGCGAAAGACCCCAAAACGATCAAGCAACTCACGCCAGGCGACCTCACGTTGCGCCCTGCGATCATCTTCTTCGGCTGACGCCTCGATTACATCTCGGCGCTGCCAATATAGACGGGCTTCGGCTAGTTCTTCTTCAGTCAAATATGGTTCATGCGTCTCTATAGCTACATCATCCGGGTAAAGTCTAACCCAGAGCTGATGCTTTCCCGTGTCGTCTTGCCTGAATTTTGTTTCAATTCTGACCGGCAGGAGCAGGATAGGTTTGCGATCAGAAAAAAGTTTAATTGCCTCTTGGGGCGTTACTTCCTGCGGGAAAATTTGAGCCAGAGATGCGCTGTATTCTTCTTTAGTCTTAGCCAAAGCCTTTTCTATTGAACCCATCTCTTTCATAGCGGCACTATATTTGGCAACAATTGGGGAGGCTTTTCTCGCCTTCAAACCAGCTTGCCGCCTCCACAGGGTAGCTTCGGTCCTACGCTTCTTAAACGTTGCTCGGAGCGCGGTCAAAGCCTGCTGCTTCTCTGTTATATCTTTTCGAACTTGATTCAAATGTCTAATCGTATCTTTATCGAGCATAATCAAGCCCCCAAATCAGGCGCATAGTATCAAGATTGGTTGCTATCGTTTTCCGGCAGCATATCATCAGCGTGAATGGCAATGCGGACCGGTTTCTGAAAGGTAATCGCAGCCCTTGTTCCGGCATGTGTATCCCACGCAAATTCTTCGTTAGTGGGCTTTGGCACTTCAATGCCGTCAATATAGTTTGACGGGGCAAGTTCGCCCTCAAAATGTTGCCAGGAAAGATTGTTCCAGGAATCAGGCGCGGGCAGTTGATCTTCATCAACGGCGGTATCTAATCCGAAACGGGCTTCAGAGATGCGTTCCTCGAACACAAAAAACCAGCCTGGATCATTATTATTTTCATCAGGCGAGCCGCGAGCTTCTCGATCATCCAGATTGAAACCCAGGAAGGTTATGTCTGGCGGTAGGGTTCCCCGGAAAATCGGGAATCTGATTGTTTCTGGCGAGTCAGAGGTTTCTCCGTCACTTTCCTGCTTAAAAATTGGACACCTCTTTTTGCCGACCCGTTCTTTTGTTGACGATTCTTTCCCTTCGCCTCTGACTTTATTACCGCCAGCCCGACCCCGACCAGGCGGTACAGGAGGTTCTTTTGTTGACGATTCTTTCCATTCGCCTCTGACGGCGTAAATGACGGTATTGGGATATTTCTTGAGTAAGTCGCCGCGTACCAACAACACCAACTTTTCACCATTTGAGCCGTTATGGCTTCTGTTCTCACCCAGATCAGAATTCCCCCATTGGTGAATCGGTTTGATGTTATTTCCAGGCTCACCTTCCTCTTCCTGAGAGATTAGCGTATCACTGGCGTCCCAGAATTGTCTAAAGTAGGAGCCTCGCTGATCGGTTGGATATTCTCGCCAGAGAAGTTCCCGGGCCATCTCGTGATTTAGGCCAACCAAATAGGCTTCCACAAATCGCTGATTGGCTTCAAGCAGCCCAATGGTATTCTGGGGTACATTCTGTACACCCGGCAACAGATAATCCTGCGAAATATCTCGAAGCGCCTCGTACATTGGCTGCGGGAATACAGGCGCATCCATAATCCGCTCCAGCGGATCAGACCTCTCTTCCAGATTGGGATGGCGAAGCCTTCTTTTTAGCCTGGACAGCAGTGTCTTTTCCGGCTTTAGAGTATCAACCAGAACGGTGTGGACGGTATTGAGATATAATGGTTTTGGAGAAGGCGTCTTTTGCGGAGGCGCATAATTCAAGAACGATTGCGCAGAGACAGCAAATTCCCTGAACGCTTCGGGAGCAGGAAAGTCATCAGGGGGCGTTGCCTCTTCAACCACCTCTTCTGTCAAGTTTTCTTCCACAATCGCGTTGGCTGCACGCCCCGGAACGATTAATCGCTGAATGATGAAGGCCGCAACCGTCAACAAGAACACGGCTGCTATAGCCAGGGGATGGTTTGGCGTAACAGGTGTACCCAGGCCATTTAGAATCCACAGAAGGGCGTATAACAAAATTGCCAGAATTAATAGAATGAGTGGGAGCGTTTTGAGAATCTCCCATAGAGTTCCTGTAGCCCACCAGGGACGCATATCTTCCGAAATATCGCCAACATTTGCTGTCCCATCCGGGTTAGGAGCCTGACCCGCAGCCGCAATCTCCTCTTCATTCAATCGCTCTAACACATCAGATTGGTTTGGGTCTGAGGAGGGTTGCTGCCTGACTCTGGGAAAACCTCGCCGTCTGGATACGCGCCGAAACGCCGGATCGAGTACGGCTGGCGGAACGGGGCTATAGTCAAAAAGATTTTTTATGGTTACGTTTTCAGCAGCGCCCTCATCAGTTTCTCTTTCTATGAGTAGACGGGGATGAACCGGCGCCGCCATACGAATAAGAATATCCCTGGGGAGTCTTTTTAATTTGTTTTCCAGTAAACTACCGGAAACTTCTCGTCCGAGTTGAGCCAAGCGCAGCTCCTCGTTGGCCTCTTCAATAGGGCCAACTTGCTGCCAGGCAGCGGCCATTAGTTTCTCTTGCTGCTCCCGGACCACCTTTGTTCCCAGACCGGCAGCTGCTCTGTAGCGCGGGTCAAGATTTAAGGTTTTAATCCATGCAGGTGCGGCTTGAGAAAGTTTCTTTATAGCCGCATGCCATTTACCATATAGAGGTGGCCCAATAAGCGGCGTTGAGTCTGCCCCGTTCTGAAGCCGATCTTCAGGTAAGTTTAACAATGTGGTTAACTGCTGTTGAAAGGCATTGTTTGGCTCTGTGGGCAACGGGGTTGATACAGCCTCCGTGGATTTCAAAGCGCCTTCGAGACCTAAAATATTTGGCAACGGATAATCTGGTGGTGGATTAGCTACTTCCACACCGGGAAGGTTATATCCCGGATTTGAGCAATCCATAGGGCGCGTGCCCACCTCTTTACCCAATGGGCGCGGCTGGAGCAGGCGGACTAAATACTCAAAATCACCCCGTTTACTGGTGCGAAATTCCCACTTGTAATAATAGGGCAATTCAACCGGGGCATCTTCTCCCTCATCAAGTTTCCAGGCCAGATCAAGCAGATTGATGTCTGAAAAGTCTTGCTGCCCCCGGCCCGCTCGACGCCCGCTTTCAAAAGTAGGCACCACGAAAGCGTGGTACAGAGTTCCCGGTTCCAGTTTTCTGGGACACATCAGCCGGCAGACAGCGCGTTCAGGCGCGTTTTTTAGGATAGACTGCAACTCATCATTTAGATTTGTGTCACCCGACGTGACATGAACGTGCGCCCAATACCAACAGTGCCTCAGATCCGGCAAACTGCTTTTCTTACTCAACACTTTGATAAAGGGCAGGGGAAGATCAGGATCGTAGTCCCCGGCCTCATATTCCGCTTCCTGTCCCGCTCCTTCACCATCAGGAGCCTTTAAGACAATCAGGCATATCCAGGGCCTGAGATGGCGATTATCCTCCTCAGGGATGGCAGGAGACATTCGCCAGGCGAAATCGGCCTCGGAGAATTCAATGATCGGAAAATAGTTGTACTCGAAGTCACCGACATTTGGTTTGGGATCCGTTCTGATGATAATACGATGATCAAAGCCAACCGCATCGCCGGGGCCGTAAAGCTCAATATTTGGATGATTGCCCCCATTGTCCTGGTTGGAACCAGCCCACGTAATTTCGTGATTGTTTATCTTGAGTTTGACCGCCGGCAGGCTGGCTCGATGTTTGCCTGAAACATTCTGTCCCTGCCCGTCTAACAATGTGGAGAGGCCTGTTCGCAGCCAGGGCAGAAAGAAATACCGGGTGTTGTTCATAAGGCTACCTCACAGTCGGGCACAATTTGTAGTTCCTCGGCTTTTTCGGGGTACTCATTTAGATGGTCTTTTAGTTTTCTGGATGCCTGGCTATAAGTAAGCCCGCCGCCATTGCCGTTGATCTCTGCGCATTGTTTGAGGTTTTTGTTGCTAACAATGGCATAGCCCTCTTCCTGCAAAGATATCTTTGGCGTCAGGTTGGCTTGCTTGTATTTACCCAATCCCGAATGTCGGGCAGGCGCCAACGCCGATGCGCTCTGGGCCAGTAGAGCCTGGCCTCGTGTCCAATTTAGCGGAGGGCGGTCTGTTTCTTTGTGAGGAACCTTGTTTTCATCAATAACTTCTGTTTCGTAGGTCAACTCGCAAGATACCGCAGGCCCACAAGCGATTGCTTCAGAACCGGCGCGTACACCGGCATCAAGTAATTCATAAGAGGGGAGTGACAGAGCCTCTTTATCGCTCAACTTGAGGAATTGTGCCCGGCCGAAATGGTCTTTGACCGGAGCCAGATCCAGTGACCGACCACTACCAACGGTTACTTCAGTAATTCTAAATTCATCGTCTCCTGAAATCGAGGCGTTGCCCATTTTTTCAAGCTTCATATTGAGCGGCAACACCCTTTGCTTGATCTCCAGATACCCGTGGGAATGCACGACCAGAATCTCTACACTACTTGTTGCAGGGCCTAGCGAGACTGCCAACTCGGCCTGTCCCGGTGGTAAACCGGCCCAATTACCGGGATTTTCCAGCGCTGCTTTGAGTTCAAGCCAGGGATCGGTGGGGGGCAATGATTCTTTTTCCCGCCGGCCCCATTTTTTATCAAACTTAAGCGATACTTTCACAAACAGTAATTTGAATTTGACCTTACCCTGCGCGTGCCAGGGCGTTGGCCCTGAAAGGGTCATATCAAGATTAGCGGTGAGTAAGGACCGGCTGCCTTTGAGAACTTCGATAGAACCGCCTATATCGGTGGTAAAGGAGAAGGGAACAAAAATGATGAGCGTGTCAAAAGAGAGATGGCCCTGGATGGTAAAGCCTGCCTGACTGGCGTAGAGTTCCAACCTGGCCCCAAATTGGGTTGTGTTTGAGGTGAGGGCAAGGTAACATTCAAGAGAAATTCTGGGATTATTGCCGACGCCGAGACTGAGGGTGATGCGACTTAGATTAGGAAAATTGGCTATCTTGAAACAGGGATTCAGACCGCCGAACGAGATAGCCAGGGTGGGATTATTGGCCCAGCGCAGCCGCATAGCCATATCGCCCGTGAGGGAAAAGGCCAGGATACGCGAGTCATAGATCACAGCATCTATAGAGACGGAACCTTTGGCAAAGTCAATGATTCCCAGGACATCTATGTGAAGTTCAACAATGGCCTGATCTTTAGTTGGCAATTCTGAAACAAGCTGCCCGACCAGGGCAATATTGATGGGATCCGGCAACTGGATCAGAATGCCAATTTCGGCCCGAATGAGATTAGGGGTGGACCAACCGATGATGACCATTGGACCGATAACAAACTGGCCCTCTGTGGGCGGAAAAATAGCCCGGAGATCGCTGATGATTTTGGGAGCGTTTTGAATGGGATCCGAGGGGAACAGGATGGAGTCAATTGTCCGCTTCTTGATGCCCGCCTGAATAGCGGCAACAATCATACTGCGGTTAATCCCGATCAGACCGCCCACGCCCGACAGGGTGAAGTTGTAAGGCAAGGTGATGGGGGGCATAAACTCAACCGCGATAATGACCAGCATAGAGAAGCCCCGTTTACCGTCAGGCATACGGGTGGTGATTAAGCCGATGGCTACCAGCGCGATTTCCCCAATCTTGAGCTGCAAGATACCGGCATAACGCTCATTTTCGGTGTCAATTTCCAGATAGCCGCCGCCGATAACCAGCCCGGCTGCATCAACGACCAGCCCGGCGCCCAGTGGTGGTTTGAATCTGAGCCTTGTCTTCTGAGCTGCCGCCAGTTTTATGATAGTTTCTACACCAACTCGTTCGACAGAGGCACCAACTGGGCCAATTGTAGCGCAAATGGAGGCACATGATATCAAATGTAAGTTACCATCATCACCAACTACCAACTTAAGATAGATCGACTCGAATTTAATCGGACCCAGGCTCCGATGAATTGGAATAGTAACCTCTAGTCCTGCCGAACCTTTAAAATAGAGACCTTCCAAACTTGTCCATCCCACAGTCAAATTAAATGAGGATGCAAATCCACTCGAAGGTAGAATTTTCTGGATAAACCCATCGCCATCACTGGGCTCAATCACTATCTTAGCTCCATCAAGATACGTCTCTACATAATATTCGGGCGGCTCACGTTGTCCTACTTGAAAGGCACTTTTTAACCCCACTGATGTTACTTCAAGCCGTGTCCCACCAGCTTTGCCAAAGAGAATGATTTTTGTTCCTCCCTCTTTTTTCTTAGAAACCTCTATAGAGAGTCCAATATCAGGTAACGAGTCCAGTTCATTCAGAACACCTGCTTCAAGATTCCCTCCAGGGCGCAACAGCAACCCAAATGGGACATTGACACTTGATGTGACACCGAGAATGATACTCCAGCCATGTCTCAGTCCGATGTCTTCCATAATTTCTCCAATGCCAAAGGGAATCAAGGCAACCCCTTCATAATTCACACCATTATCATCTCGTATCGGCAGGAGAGCGGCACCTAATTGAAGTAGGCTATCTTGACCCTTGTGCCATAATATGGGCATTCTCAAAATGGGGTCTTGTTCGTCGTGAGCAGGGTCGAGAGTCCCTCCCCCCTCGGGATCAGCATATTGAAGACCAGCTGGTATGTTCAGAAACCAAAGGACGTTACGGATATTTCTGAAGAGTGTATACGGATCAAATTCAGGTTTTCCCCATCCATATACATTTCCAAAGACTTCTTCAGGGGCTGTGAAAAGTTTTAACAAGTGATTCCACTCAATCCACCAAGCAATGTGTTCCTGCCTTGGTCCGACCAAAGCTTGTCGCTCCATTCGAATGACACCCATTAACGCGAGGATGTTATGTAGGACGGGAAACTCTCGTTGAAGATATGTAATGATCAAAAAATCAAGCAGCCGTTTTCCAAGTTGTGCAAATGAATCCTGGATGTCATTTTTGATTTCGTCTGGCACTTCAGGCGGAATATCAGTCAGATCCAACTGTAAACCGTCCAAGTTCTTGACTACTTCAACAAAATCAGCAACATTTTCCATAAGTTCTAGAAACTGTTCAAAATTATCTAGCCCATTGATAGCAACTTGGATAATATCATAGGAGAGTTCTAATGTTCTTGTAAGAGTTTCAAGATCAATTGGAAGTAAATCCTCATGTTTACTCAAATCCCATCCTAGCTCTTTAACCAGTTCAACGATTCCAGAACCGTCAGAGGCTTGTTTGGCAGCCTCAGCCAGCGGTTTGTATGCCACAGAAATATGACGAATTATTTGGAGCAAAATCTCTTCATTGCTCATTCTATCAATACCTCAAATAGGCCCTAACGGGTTTCCTATGCTCTCACTACAATATTGAACACTTAATGGTGGATATTGCTGCTTAAAACTTGGTAGTATACTGAAAGTTGTGTAAAAAGGTGGGGGCCGGTATCCTACAAGGTTAGCATACCTAAAAGAGAGGATACCATGACTGCCAAAACAGAGAATAATCAACTTATACCTTTAAGTCAAACCGAGTTTCAGGAGTTGCTGCACGAAAAAATGCGTCAAGCGGTGCGGTTGACCCTGGTCACGGTGTTGGAAGCCGAAATCGATGCCTTCATTGGGGTCGCACCTTACCAACGGATCGGCCAACGCCGGGCGTATCGTAATGGCACTTACCGGCGTAGCTTGGGGACTAGCGTTGGTCAGATTGAGAATTTAGAAGTACCCCGGACCCGGCAGGGGTTTCAAACCCACCTATTTGAGCGGTATCAGCGTCGCCAGGCGGAATTGGATGCCAGTATCTGCCAGATGTTTGTGGGTGGGGTGAGCACCAGCCAGGTGGGGGTCGTCGTTGAAACCCTGACCGGGACGAAACCCAGTCCCTCGACCGTGTCACGGGTCTTCCATAGTCTGGAAGAAGAATTTGCGGTCTGGCAACAGCGGCCGTTGGCGGCTGAGTATGCCTATGCCTTTGCTGATGGGACCTATTTCACGGTCATCTACGATCACCAAGGCCACAAAATGCCGATTTTGGCGGTGATTGGGATCAATAGGGCTGGTGAGCGGGAGGTATTGGGCTTCAGTGTCGGGGACAAAGAGAACCAACTGGCCTGGGAACAATTGTTGGACGACCTCAAACGCCGGGGCGTCCAACAGGTGGGCTTGTGGATCACCGATGGGAATCAGGCTATGCTCAACGCCGTCGAGGCTAAATTCGCAGCCAGTCAGCGCCAACGTTGTGTCAAACACAAAATGGATAACGTCCTGAGCTATATCCCGGATAAGCAGCAGGCTCAGGTCAAGCCGGAACTGAAAGCAATTTTCTACCAAGACAGCCGCCAGCAAGCTGACCAACAAGTGGCGGCCTTCATCGAAAAGTATCAGCCGATTTATCCGAGCGCAGTAGCCTGTTTGCAACGCGATTTGGAGGCCTGTTTAACCTTCTACGCTTTTCCCAAGGCGCACTGGAAGACCATCCGCACCACCAATGTCATCGAGCGGCTGTTTGGGGAAGTCAAGAAACGAACGCACAAGATGGCCGCCGCCTTTCGCAATGAAAATAGTTGTTTGTTAATGTTCTATGCCATCATCCGAGGCTTAAAATTTAGAAAAATCGCCATGCCTGCCAGGTAATCCGGCGCCCATACTTTTACACAATATTTGACATACCGCCTAAAACTTACTGCGGTGGTGGCTTAATGATAAAATCCTTTGACAACAACTCATCAGCCCACAATTTAACAATTTTGAAATGTGAGGCGAATATTTTTCCAGATCCCCCGTATCTGAAGTTGGGTAAATTCTCCAACCGTCTGTCACTCTCCCAAATAGGTATACCGAACATAACACTATTCTCCTGATATAAATCATGTGGAAGACCTATCATATGGCCAAATTCATGCGGCCCACGACCGGCCCGATTCCTGTCAACGTCAATTTTACTAAATGTAAGTGTCTCTCTCATAAGCCAGTGGTAATCATTTATATTAACCTGTTCGCGCTGTGTCTGGCCTATTTGCATATCTGCATCCGTCGCTGTATCAGGAAAAACCGTCACGGTGAAAAATTTATCTTCATCGGCTTCAACACTGATGATTTGAGGGCATATCGGAATTGCCAGGTTACCAGAGACGAGAGAAAAACCACCCCATACATCTGTTATTGTGCGATTGGCTTGGTTAACCAAATCCTGGAGTGTTCCCCGATACTGTCCTACAGAAGTTGCATACTCCAACTTCCATTTGACATTGATTTCCAATTTCCACTTACCATCATTTGCTTGTGGACATAGAAGTCTTAGCTCGAATCGTCCTTGAGTACCAAGTTCATCAAGGTGTCGAGCATAAGGTTCCCTGAGGTAGTTGTCATAGGTATCTTGGAACGGCATGTCCTTGTAGTTGAATGCGCCATTATTCGTAAACAGGCGAGTTTGGTGAAAATACTGTACCTTTACACCAGGGATAGGTTCCTCCAAATTAATCCCCTCCGTGGCATCATCTAACAGTCTCCGTAGACGCCATTCATAGTCTTCCCTATCGGGATCATAATCAACAAGACTTCCCATAAAACCAAAGTAGTAGCCAGGGTGCTGCTTAACATGCAAACCTAAAAACAACTCATCATACGGTATTCCAGTTGGTGCGAGAATAGACATTGCTTTCATAGGCAAAACCCCAGATTGATACCAATTTCCTCTTCAAAGACCAATTCACAACCTCTCGCCGGAAGTCTCCACGAAGCTCGATATCCATTTTCTAATTCAATGATAAGGATTTCTTCATGCAATCTCGTTTCCTCCTGCACAGGTAAATTATGTGACTGAGCTGCATGGCACAACTCATGAAAAAGAATGACATGGCGTGGTACGGATATACACATACCTTTCAAATCTCTTGTGACATAGTTTACCCCCATTTCCCCAAAATAATCCTTTGGTGTTACATCATAATAGATCAGCGAATCCCACCCGCCCGTACCATTGTTTTGATAATATTCTGTGATCCCTGCTGGAATGCTGTACATTGGTTTCTCGGACCCATCTTGCAGTTGAATTTGGTCAAACGAGCCTCTTGGGAATATCACAACGTCGCCATTCAGTTGGTATTGATTCGCGACTCGGTTCAAAGCATTACCACCAATCGATGAGATTGTAGGTACATACTCAACTTGTATGAAACGGCTGGATGGACTCCCAGGCTCTTGATAGTTCGTGTTGGAAAAAGATAATCCTGGGTCTTCCGCGCAAATAAGCATCAAATGTTGTTGGACCAGATTTTCGATACCTTGATAATCTGGATGGCCGTTGTAAATCTCAATGTATAAGAGCATAAGAAAAAACCTTCAATTCTATTTGTATTCACGGCAGAAACATTTTCGGTAATTTGACGCTGCCCACCATCCATTACCTGATAACTCCTTTACTCAACTAATCTGATATGCCACTACATTCGGTTGTAGCCAAGCTTGAATGTCATCGAAATCTCTGACAATAACGTGACAACCAATTTTGTAAAAAAGATTCTTGATGGACTGCGTTATGTACTTTCTCAAAATCCGGCGCATTCAACTGATAAAAATCCAGTCGTTCGAATATAAAACGGTTTTTATGTTCCAAAATAGCTTGAGGATGAAAAAGGTCACAACTTGGATTAACCAAGAGTATGAACTCTATCGAAAAATCTCCCCGACCTTCCGAATGATAAATTTTTAACCTTGTTGTTTCTACCTTTTATTTGTTTGGTTTGCCTATGACTACCCTTTTGCGTCTTCAGGTTTCGAGATATAGTGCCATTGTTCCTCTGCCTCCGGTACCACCTTGCTGATGATGAATTTCGACAGAGCTTTCCAGAGTTTCTCCTCCTGGTCTAGCGTAGCTGGAAGGTTTAAATCGAGTGTTTTGAGCAGAGTCCGCCGATAAAGATCATAGGCGACTTTGATTAGTTCCGCATAGGCCAGGGCTGGGGTTAACGCGGCGTGATAAGTGAGCCAGCCTAACGGCAGCCCCAGCGTACAGACCAGAATCATCCACAACTCGACGCTTTGCCACAACAAATAGGGAACTGCCAGCAGCGAAAACAAAACGGCCAGGAGACTGAAAAGTAGCAAGAAATCAATGGCTATTTTTAGCTCCTGCATCCGCGCTACAAAACCATCCGGTAAAACCTGTCGTAGCCGGGGCCAGAAGACGACCGAGTCAAGACCATAACGGTGATAAGGGTACAACTCGGCTGCTCGGTAAATGTTGCCCAACCGGGTTGGTAGCAGATGTTGCTCATCGCCTAGCGGAGGAAAGTTGACTAGACGATACTGTGCCAGGCGGTTGAATTCCGCTTTTTGCCGGTCGGCTGGTTGCTCTTTGTCTGTCAGAGCAAGAATCTCTTGCCCCAGTTCGGCGAGACGTTCGTCAAGAGAATTCGCCTGCGTTTGGTATCGCGCTCGCTTTTTGTGACCCACAGTCCGTAAACCCGGCCACGTTTCCCAATATCCCTCAAACAGGCGGGTGATTGGTACCTGAAGATAGTGGATTACAAAAGCGATCAGCGTCACCGGAGCCAAAAAGGCAACGGCTAATACGATCTGTTCATCCAATTGAAGCGACCGCCAGCGTTGCCATTCCGTCTCTAAAGAACCGTCCCCCCACAGATATACGATCAGCCCTAGACCGGCAAATACAATCACCGGCAGCCACACCGCCAGTACAAAGGCTTTGCCAATGTAACCCCGGAGTTCGCCAACAAATGTGCTAAACATACCGGCTCACCTGACACGTTTCATCTGCTGACCGCAGGTGGGGCAGCGGAGCAAAGAGGGGCTGGCGTAATAAATCAATCGCCGGGTGACCGGCTCGTGGGCATCACAGTGGAAAAGGGGGAACTCACTAACCCAGCGGCCTTCCATCTGGTTGGGACTGCCGCCAAGCTTATGGGCTTCAAGTGACTGGGCATGGTAATCCAGTAACGCTTCGACCGTTATCATTCCTAAAGCCTCACCCTGGCTATTCAGAACCTGCACGCCAGTTAACGAATCATCATCGTAAAATACTTCTATCACCTTTTCCAGAAGGTGGGTTTTTAAGGCTATGTCCGACTCAATGCCTAAAGTCGGTCCAGTCATTGCGGGGCCGGGATTCAGTTCCAATAATTCTTGGGCGGTAAGATTTTTTGTCATATTTGCCAATCTCCTATAATCACAAAAGCAGCCCAGTGACAGGCTGAATTGAAGATGAAATGGTTAGGGTCAAAATTACCCATACGCCGAGACTGAAGATTTAAAGCCTTGGACTTTGGTCTTAGCGCTTTAGCTTGCTCATAATAACCGGCAGCATTGAGAATATCTATCGCCTGTTTACAATATTCAGCAGCCTGGGCAAAGTCTTGGTAGTGTCCCTGAACTACGTGTATGACGAAAGGCTACTAGATGTAGCGGTGGCACTGCCTAACTTGACGCTCAAAAGCACAAGATATGGTGGTAGTTGCGCTATACACGTATATGAGGGACACT
>DAOUMU010000365.1:0-4088 GCA_034409055.1 Anaerolineae bacterium | reverse complement strand
AGTCCAAACAATACGGGTAGATCATCTACCCGCTCTATATACGGTTCTGTTCGTCTCTCGTTTTTCATAACCAGAGGTATAACAGAATTTGATTTTATTGACAAAATTTAAGCGAACGTTGAGTGATTAGATGGAATGGATTTAATTTGATACTCAAAACGCAAAATCCAAAACTTCAAATTCAGAGCTTTACTTTTTGGTTTGGATTAACTCTGGTCATCATAGCGGGAATCGTATTGCGGACCAGGTTATTAGATAGTTTTCCCATGTCACCGGATGAAGGTATTCATTTGATGTGGTTGCGTCTGATATCGGCCGGCTATCGGCCCTACAGCGAGGTATATATTACCTACCCGCCTCTATATCCAATAGCCATTGAAGCGGTGTGGAATATCTGGCCTACGGAAACAGCCCAGCGCTGGTTCAGTGTAGCTTGCACCCTTTTTGGTGCGGTGGGGATCGCTCTGTTGGGCCGTAAATTTGCCGGGACGGTGGCCGGCCTGGTAGCGGCTATCTTGACCCTTTTTTCTCCCCCTCTGGTCGAGCCCTCCCGGGCTGTGCTGGGTGAATTTCCCTCAGTGGCCTGGTCGGTCTGGGCCATCTGGCTGGCCTGGCTGTATCGAGAGGCAAGGCGAGGGCGACACATTTTATTGGTTTTGTCCGGCCTCTGCCTGTCCGCCAGTTTGTTGACCAAACTCCTGTCGCCTTTTGTGGCTATTTTAATCCCATTTATCCTGGCTGCTCGCTGGGTGTCGCTTGCTGATCTCATATCCCACATTCCACATCCCATATCCCCTATCCCACATCTCAAATCTCTCCTGACCGATTTAGTCTTATGGGGTCTGGCCCTGGTGTTACCAGCCATTATTCTTCTTGCTGTGTACGATGTTGGCCCTCTTTTCCAACAAGTGGTCGACCAGCGACTCAAAGCCCGGGTGGCCTATACTGCCGACGATACCTTCTGGACCCCACGTTACGAACGGGGCTCAATGTTTGTGCGCGAAGATACGGCCTTGGTCATTCTGGGATTGATTGGTATTGGGCTAGCCATAGGGCGTCGTCAAAAAGATTTGTGGCTTATGCTGACCTGGTTGGCGCTGGCCCTTGCTATGTTAGCCATTCACAACCCCATCCGGTACAAACATTTTCTAATCCTCATCCCGCCTTTGGCCATTTTTGGCGGCACAGCCATAGCCCATTGGATGGGGGATTTACGATTTACGATTTACGATTTACGATTTACAGGATCCAAAATCCAAAACCGGCCGGATAAGCGTTTTAAATCGAAGATCATTGCTGGGATGGGACTGGTTTTGCTAATCGGTCTCTGTCTATGGCAGATTCCGTCCGCGCTGGCTCTATGGCAGGCCAAGGCCGAGGTACCTCAGCCACCAACTGATGAAGTTGAAGCGTTGGCTTTTATTGAGGCCGTCACTGCCCCTGATGATTGTTTAATTACCGACGATATGCAGTTAGTTTATTGGAGCGGGCGCATGGTTCCGCCCGAATTGGCCGAGGTATCCCAGAACCGTCTTAAGTCGGGAGCCCTCACCCTGGCGGAATTGATCGCCATTAGCGACCGGTACGACTGTCAACTGGTGGCCGCCGTTTCTAATCGTATTCCTAAATATTTACCCGATTTTATGGACTGGGTTAAAAGCAAATATCTGGGACGTTTTCACTACGGTGAGGATGACTTGTTTTTTGCCAAGATTGACACCGACCCTAACCCCGCTACTCCGCTTTGGGCCGATTTTCAGGGACAGATTATCTTCCACGGCTATACCTTGCCCAAGACTCCCGTGGCTCCTGGTGACCGCGTGCCATTAACCTTGATCTGGCAAGCCCAAACCGCCCTCAATACGGACTACGCCATTTTTGTCCAATTACGGAACACGACCAACATCACCCTGACCAGTGCCGACCATCAGCCTTTTCAAGGATTGGTGCCCACCTCAACCTGGCCCGAAGGCGCCATTATTCAAGAGGTCACCTGGCTGGATCTGCCGCCCGACATTCCACCGGGGAGCTACAACATTTATGTGGGGCTGTATCGTCCCGATAATCTGGAACGATTGCCGCTGGTACCTGATACCTCCGGGGAGAATGCGCTAATTTTAGGGCCGGTGATGGTACAATGACCCGTATCACCTATCACCTATCACCTATCATGCCCTACGTTTCACGTTTCGTTTCACGCTTTTTAACTCATCCCTCACTTCTCCTTCTTCTGATTTTTATTGCTGCCCTCCTCCCTCGCCTTTACGCTTTGGGTACATTTCTGACCATTGACGAGGTGAAATGGGTCGAGGGAGCGGCTCAATTTTTGTTAGGCCTCCACTCCGGTGATCTGTTTCAGACCTACTGGCACTTTCATCCTGGCATTACTATTACCTGGGGCAGTGCCCTGGCCTTATGGGCTATGTGTCTACCGGCCCCGGACCTGGCTGTGTGCGCCAATACCCACCTGGAAAGTCTAGCCGGTTCGATTGGCTGGTTGCGTCTGTCGCCGGTGCTGTGGACCTCTCTGGGAGTAACAGGGGTGTATGGACTGGGGCGAAAGTTGTTTGGCCACGGCCCGGCTTTGCTAACGGCTCTGTTGTTAGCCTTTGATCCTTTCTTTGTCGCCCACTCCCGTATTCTCAACGGCGATGCCGGAGCAGCTATTTTTATGTTTTTATCGGTGCTGGCTTTCCTGGTTTATTGGCTGGGAGAGTCGGCAAATGGCGAATCTCGGCATACCATTCCTGCGGGTTCGTTGATTCTATCGGCATTGCTGGCCGGGTTGGCCTTGCTGACCAAATTACCATCACCCCTTATTGTGGTATTTATAGGGGGGCTGAGCCTGGTAGCCATGCTGCTGGAATGGCCTAGAGAGGGGCTGGCAGCTTTGCCCCGCTGGGGGGTGACCTTGCTGGTGTGGGGCGGTGTTGTTTTACTGGTATTTGTCGCTCTCTGGCCGGCAATGTGGGTAGCGCCGGTTGAAACATTGCGGCTGATGTACGTTGATGCCTTTGAAGTTGGCGAAGTAGGCCAGGGTCATACCACTTTTTTTCTCGGACAAATCGTTTCAGATCCCGGTCTGTGGTTTTATCCCTATGCTGTTGCTTTCCGCTTGACGCCCGTTGTCATCGTGGGCCTACTGATCACCCTCGGCTGGCTAATAGCACGTGTCATGTGTCACGTGTCAAGGGTCCTGTTTCACGTCACTGGCCCGGGTTCACGTTTTACGCCCCTCACATCTCACATCCCAAATCCCGTATCTCATATCCCCCATCCCCCATCCCTCATCCCTCATCCCATATCCCATATCCCAACCGCCTGGGTTATGCTCGCCTTCATCATCTTTATCATTTTATTTGCCAACGTTAGCCCCAAAAAATTGGATCGTTACGTGATGGCCGTCATCCCACCGCTTATGCTTCTGTCTGCCTTGGGTTTTACAAAGATCGGCCAGTGGTGTAGAGATTCAAGAAGATGGGGCAAAATTTTCTCCTCTGTTTCCCGGTCTACCTGTTCTCTTCTGTCATTTTTTCTGATGGTTGGAGTGGTGATGTTCCAATTACTTTTTGCCCTTTTTGCCACACCCTACTATCTTACCTATTATAACCCCTTGTTGGGGGATGTCCGCCGGGCCGCAACCCAGGTGCCGGTGGGCTGGGGTGAGGGGTTGGAACAAGCTGCCTTTTATTTGAATCAGTTACCCAAGGCCGAATCGCTGGCCGTTTCCAGTTGGTATAGTGATATTTTTCATCCTTATTTTGTCGGCCAGCGGGCTAGTTTTGCTGATGATGGCCGGGCCCAACTGGTGGCAGATTACGTCGTTTTTTACGTGAACCAGATCCAGCGCCAAAAACCCTACCCCGGTCTGGTTGACTATTTTCGGGCGGGCGAGCCGGTGTTTGTCGTGGCTGTTAAACCTGGGGGACAAGTTGTTAACTGGTCTGGGGCTGATGATGGTCGTGGTAACGTGCCCTGGGTGGAGGTTTACAAAGCCCCTGCCGCCCAAAGTATTAGCGGCGCGCCAAAAGTTGAGGGAGTGGCCCAATTATTGGCTTATAAGGTAACCGGTAGCACAGGCACAGGTA
>DAOUMU010000364.1:0-11495 GCA_034409055.1 Anaerolineae bacterium | reverse complement strand
AAAAGTGCCTGTAGCGGTCTGAAATCCGGCCCAATTATTCAATTTTTAAGCTACTTTTTTCTACTCGGTCATTACCGAGCTATTTGACTTTGTCCAAAGTCCAATTTATAGGAATTTCTTTCATTTGAAGACCCCATTAACTTTTTGGTTCATAAGATTTAACCAACCAACTCACAATCTTCAGGTATTGTACAGCTCTCGTTTATCAATGACCCGCCTGGCTTTGCCTGTGGGACGTTCGATAGAGTGGGGTTTTATTAATTTGACCTCGATATTGAGGCAGACCGTTTCTGTTAACTCTCTCTTCGTATCAAGGCGCAGTTTTTCCAACCGATAACCATTTTCCGGTTGAAAGTAATGCGGGGCCGCTTCTACCCAAATTTCTAATTTATCCAGAAGGTGCTTGGGGCGATCGATGACAATCTGATAGTGCGGTTCTAGACCTTCCACTTTAAGCAAAACGCTTTCGATGACGGAAGGAAAAAGATTGACGCCCCGTACAATCAGCATATCGTCGGTACGCCCGCGTACCTTCTCCATCCGCACGATTGTGCGCCCACAGACACATGCTTCAGGATGCAAGACCGTGCGGTCGCGAGTGCGGTAGCGAATGACCGGCATGACCTCTTTGGTTAAACTGGTCAGGACCAGTTCGCCCTCTTCGCCGTAAGGTAATGGCTCTCCTGTGTCTGGATCAATAATCTCTGGCAAGAAGTGATCTTCAAAAATGTGCAAGCCGTCATGCTGCTCACATTCGATGGCCACGCCGGGACCGATCAGTTCGGTCAGCCCATAGGAGTCGAATGCCTCCAGGTTCAAACGCTCCTCAATTTGACAGCGCATTTCCCTGGTCCAGGGTTCGGCTCCGAACAACCCCACCCGCAATTTCATACGACTTTTGATGTCCACCCCCATCTCGTCGGCTGTTTCAGCCAACACCAGAGCATAAGAAGGGGTGCAGACCAGGGCGGTGGCCCCAAAGTCTTCTATGAGCAGAATCTGTCGTCTGCTCATGCCTCCGGAAGCAGGCACGACCATAGCGCCAACTGTCGCCGCCCCCCCCTCAAAGCCGTGTGCCCCGGTGAACAAACCGTAGCCGTGGGCAATGTGCACCACATCTTTAGCGGTCACCCCCGCCGAAGTTAACACGCGAGCCATCACTTCGCCCCACACCTTTAAGTCGGCCCGCGAGTAGCCGGCTACGACCGGCTTGCCGGTTGTACCGCTAGAAGCATGAACGCGTTCTACCTTTTCGAGAGGCACAGTGAACAGGCCGAAGGGATATTGGTCACGCAAGTCCTGTTTGGTGGTAAAAGGCAATCGTTTAAGATCATCCAGGCTATTGATGTCTTCAGGGGTAAGGCCGGCCTCTTTGAATTTGCGGCGGTAGAGAGGCACGGTATGGTATACTCGTTCCACTACCTGGTGCAATCGTCGGGCCTGGAGTTTCTCCAGATCGGTTCGGGACATCGTTTCAAATTCGGGATTCCAAATAGGCACAGTTCTCTCCTCCTTTCTGATGGCTAATTCTTAACTAACCACTGCCCATCGCGCCCGGCGAAAAATGCCTGGCGATTGACTTCTTGATGCCGGGCGGGGACTCTGGCCACCAGGACACTCAGCCAGTCTTCAGGGGAGACCTCCATCACAGATGAGAGGACGCCGATAAGCACGCTATTGGCTACTCGACGATTGCCCAGTTGGTTGGCTACGTTCATAGCATCTACCACCAGAACCCGATCGGTCAATTCGCTTAAGGTAGTCATAATTTCCTCGTCTGATGGATACGTGCTCGTGCCAAAGACAGTGGATGTAGGGGGTAAATGCTGGCGGTTGACAATCACCGTTCCTCCCGGTCGTAAGAACTCTATCCAGCGCAAGCCTTCTAGCATCTCTTGAGCAATCAGGTAGTCGGCCGTCCCTTTTTCACACAAGGGCGAGGCGACCCGTTCTCCCCAACGTACGTGAGTGATCACCGCTCCACCCCGCTGGGCCATACCGTGCACTTCTGATTTTTTTGCCTCCAGGCCGATGTGTAAGCCCGTTTGGGCGATAACATCACTGGCCAGGATGGTTCCCTGGCCTCCAACCCCAGCTACGATGAAATTCGTTGTTTTCATACAAGCACCGCCTTTTCTGCGCCAGGCTCAATGGCCTGACGTGCACATACGTCAAAACATAACCCACACCCGACACAGGCCGCCGGATCAATCCAGGCTTTAGGACGCTTGGATTTTTCATCTAGCTCGTCAGATTTGTGAATAGCCGGACAGCCGATGCGGAAGCATAATGTACAGCCGTTACAATCATCGGCAATGACCTGGTAAGGTTCGCGGTTGTGCGAACTCTCGAAAACACAGATGGTCCGCACCACGACGACCGCCGGCTCGCCTGCGTTTATCGCCTGGCGAATCGCCGCTTCCGTCTCCGCTAACTGACGGGCCTCTACTTCCATCACATGGCGAACCCCCATCGCGCGGGCAACAGCCGCAATACTGATGGGTTCGTGCCGACCGCTTTCCAGGGTTTGTCCCGAGCCGGGATGCCCCTGGTGACCGGTCATACCGGTGGTACGATTATCCAGTACGACCACTGTGACCGGGGTGCGATTGTAAACTGCTGCGGCCAGGGCAGGCAATCCAGAGTGGAAAAAGGTGCTATCGCCGATGACGGCCACGTTTTTCTGTTTCAGTCCGGCCAGACGCATGCCCATAGCCACGCCGATACTGGCTCCCATGGCCCCAATTGTATCAGTAGTTTCCAGTGGTGGTAACACGCCTAGCGCATAACAGCCAATGTCGGAGTTGACTGTCACTTTCAGTTTGCGTAATACCCAAAAAGCGTCACGATGTCCGCAGCCGGCACAAAGAACCGGGGGACGGAGTGGCAGGGCAGCAACGTCTGAGCCATTCCCCTTTGAGGCAGGTTTGTTATCTCCTGCTTCACTCAACAGGCCGGCTTTCACGGCTGAGACCCGTACCCGCTCTGGGGTGAGTTCACCCACTGCCGAGAAAATATTTTTACCTTTGACTTCAATACCCAATTGAGCCACCCATTCCTCAATAAAGGGATCAAGCTCCTCAACCACAATCACCTGTTCCACCCAGGCGGCAAAATCCCGGATCAGTTTTTCAGGCAACGGCCAGAGCATACCCAATTTTAAGAACGAGGCCTCGGGAAAAATTTCCCGGGCATATTGGTAGGCCACGCCAGCCGAAATGATCCCCAAAGTATGGTCCCCCATCTCCACCCGATTAATGTCCGTTTCTTCGACCCAGCGGCGCAGGCGCGTCGTGCGTTCTTCAATGACAACATGCCGTTTACGGGCGTAAGCAGGAATCATCACATATTTAGGCGCGTCTTTCACATAAGGACGGCCCTCTACCGCTTGCCGTTCTTCCAGAGTGATGGCGGACTTGGAATGAGAGGTGCGGGTACTCATACGCACCAGGACGGGGGTATCAAACGTTTCACTCAGCTCTAAGGCCAGGTTGACGAAAGTTTTAGCTTCCTGACTGTCTGCGGGTTCGAGCATGGGCACCTTAGCAAAGCGGGCATATTGCCGGCTGTCCTGCTCATTTTGTGAGGAATGCATACCGGGGTCATCGGCGGTGATAATGACCAACCCGGCATTGATCCCGGTGTGGGATGAATAGAACAGGGCCTCCGAGGCTACGTTCAGGCCCACGTGCTTCATAGCGGCCAAGGCACGCTTGCCGGCGTAAGCCGCGCCAATGGCTGTATCTAAGGCTACTTTTTCATTGGCCGACCATTCGGCATGGATGTCATTATACAGGGCAACGTTTTGTAAGATTTCAGTACTGGGAGTGCCCGGATAGGCGGTTGCCACCTCAACGCCTGCTTCCCACGCCCCACGGGCAATGGCTTCGTTTCCACTCATCAAAGTTTTTTTCATTCTCTACCTCTATCATTGTCAATCATAATTTGTCATTCCTAATTGATTGCCGGCCCAAATAAGCCTGCTGCACCGCCTCATTGGTCATCAGTTCTTGAGCTGTGCCTTTCAATACCACCCGGCCTGTCTCCAGGACATAAACTCGGTCAGAAATCTCCAGGGCAGCCCTGACATTTTGCTCCACCAGCAAAATCGTTGTGCCTGATTGACGCAATTGTTCAAACACCTGGAAAATATAATCGACGATGATCGGGGCCAGCCCAAGAGATGGTTCATCCAACAGTAATACCTTTGGACGAGCCATAAGACCCCGCCCGACCACCAGCATCTGTTGTTCTCCCCCGGAAAGTGTTTCGGCTAATTGCTTTTGTCGCTCTTCGAGAACAGGGAACAGGCTGAACACGTAAGCAATATCTTCCTTCACGGCCCGGTCTTCTCCCCGGCGTAGACGCAGATATGCCCCCAAATTCAGATTGTCACGCACGGTGAAGGTGTTAAACACTTGCCGACGCTCAGGCACCTGGCTAATCCCCAGGCCAACGATCTTCTCCGGTGGTAGATGGGTGATTTCTTTGCCCTCAAACAAAATCTTTCCTTGACACGGCGGCACGATGCCTGATATGCTGTTGAGCAGGGTTGTTTTACCGGCCCCATTTGCTCCAACCAGAGACACAATCTCTCCGGCGTGTACCTCCAGCGAAATTTCTCTCAGCGCCTGGATACGTCCGTAAAAAGTAGAGATGCCTTGTACTTCAAGCATGCTAAGGTGGTGCCTCCAAACTAATTCCAGGTAGGTAGTTTTAGCCGCAGCTCGTCTTGCAAACTCGTCCCCAGGTAGGCTTTAATGACTGCCGGATTGGCTTGCACTTCGGCTGGTGTGCCCTCGGCAATTTTTTGGCTATGGTGCAACACCATAACCCGATCAGAAATTTCCATGACTAAGTTCATATCATGTTCCACCAGTAGGATGGCCATCTTATCTTGCCGAAGTTGGAGAATAGATTGCCCCAGTTCATAAGTTTCAGCCGGGGTCAGACCGGCACCCGGCTCATCCAGCATTAACAACGTTGGTTCAGTGGCCAAGGCCCGGGCAATTTCCAGCAGTCGTTGCTGTCCAAACGGAAGGTTAGCCGCCATCTCGTCAGCCCGCTCGGCCAGACCTACCTGGTCGAGGTAATGCATTGCCTTTTCCCGAATGGTCCGTTCCTCCTGCCGGGCAAATGGTAATCGCAAAGCCACCGCCAGTAAGCTGGCTCGACCGTGCAGGTGCCGGCCTACCATAACATTTTCCAAAACAGTCATGTCGCCAAAAACTTGCAAATTCTGAAATGTACGGCCTATGCCCAAAGCAGCAATTTCAAATGGTTTCAGGGTATCAATCCGCCTGCCTTGAAAATAAACTGCACCGGCATCGGGACGATAAAAGCCAGAAATCAGGTTAAAAGTGGTTGTCTTGCCGGCCCCGTTAGGACCAATCAGGGACACAATTTCCCCTGATCGAATTTCGAAGGTGACGTCATACACCGACGTGATGCCGCCAAACTGTTTACAAATTCGTTGTACGCTTAAAATAGGCTTGGCTGTCATTATCACTTATGATTTTGGACTTCTGTTAAAAAAAAACGCCACCATAAAAGTGGCGCCTTTGAAATTTCGGAAAGTTCAGTTGCTTCGGTTCATAACCACTGACATTGCTGTGATATTTCGCACGGTCCCAAAAAGTGGAGGCATCATAGCATATATCAGAAGTTGCGTCAATTCTGATAGACTTTTTTGTCAGAATCGGGGTATCCTCTCCAAATTTGTGGGTAGCGTAGGGGCGAGGCAAGTCGGAGCTTGGCTTGTTTGTTGCGACTACCACCAATCCGACTTGCCTCGCCCTTATTGGCGAGGATACGAATCAGGAATTGACGCCCTGGCAACGTCACATTGACAGTTCCATGTTAATTTTATGACATAATGATAGGAGGTAATAAAAATGATCTGGAATCAAGCAATGGAAACCATGCCTCGCCCGGAAATAGAAAAGTTGCAAAGCGAACGGCTACGCCAACTGGTGGGGCGTGTTTACGAACGAGTTCCGTTTTATAAACAAAAATTTGACGCGTTAGGGCTGAAGCCTGATCACATCAAAGGGATTGAAGACCTGCCCCGTCTGCCTTTTACCGAAAAGACGAACCTGCGTGATAACTATCCCTTTGGTTTATTTGCCGTGCCGATGGAGGAGGTGATCCGGGTCCACGCTTCTTCCGGGACGACCGGCAAACCAACCGTGGTCGGCTACACCCGCGACGACCTACAAACCTGGGCCGAAGTTTGCGCTCGCTGCCTGGCCCTGAGTGGCGCTCAACCCGGCGAGATGTTCCAGAACGCCTACGGTTATGGCCTGTTTACTGGCGGATTAGGCATGCATTATGGGGCCGAGTATATGGGGCTGACCGTGATTCCTGTTTCGGGAGGCAACACGGCTCGCCAGGTGATGCTGATGCAGGACTTTGGGCCTCATATTGTGGCTTGCACCCCTTCTTATGCTTTAACGCTGGCCGATGCCCTGGCTGACCGGGGGATTGAGGCCGGTACGCTCAATCTTAAATCTTTCGTTTTGGGGGCGGAACCCTGGACTGAAGCCATGCGCCAGGAGGTTGAGGCCAAGCTCAAAGCACACGCGGTGAACATCTACGGCTTGAGCGAAGTGATTGGTCCCGGCGTCTCAAACGAGTGTGTGGAGGCTAAAGATGGCTCTCATATCTTTGAAGATCATTTCATTGCGGAAGTAGTCAATCCTGATACCGGCGAAGTTTTGCCTGAAGGCGAAACAGGCGAGTTGGTCTTTACCACCCTGACCAAGCAAGCCTTCTCGGTGATTCGCTACCGTACCGGCGACCTGGCTTCGATAACCCGCGAACCATGTATTTGTGGCCGTACCCATGCCCGTATGTCACGGGTTGTCGGCCGGACCGACGATATGCTCATCATCCGGGGGGTCAACGTCTTCCCCTCTCAAATTGAAGAAGCTTTGGTGAGCATAGAGAATATTACCCCGCATCACCAAATCGTTGTAACCCGGGAAGACCGCCTGGACAAACTGGAAGTGCAGGTGGAAGTGACCGAGGGGTTTGTCCGCCACATTGGTAAAGACATATTTGCCGGACATCCCGATGTTGGGGTGGAAGAAGCTCACCAATTGGAAGATACCGTCCGCCGCAAGTTACACGACATCTTGGGTTTAAATGTAAAAGTAACCTTGTTGGCCCCTCGCACTGCTATGCGTAGCGAAGGTGGAAAATTAAAGCGACTGATCGACAAGCGAAAGCTGTAGTATGGCTCAACAGGGGGCCCTATCGAATATCAATGGGGGGTCATTGCCCGGCACCCGCTGGGGCGTACCGGGGCGCGTTTGATGACCACCCTTTTGCACGAAATCAAACATCGTCACCAGGCTGGTACGGCCACCTCGCCCTACGGCCTGGTGACTATGTGTGTGGGGGTAGGACAGGGCGTAGCCTCGATTATTGAATGGATTGGTGAGGGAAGGCATAATGAGGTAAAATAAGCGCTCATCAATAAATTGCTGGCTATGGCTGATGACGAAATAATTTTGGCTCACCGGGCTTCTGAATGGAGGACGGGGCACGCGCCCATTTTAGAAAAGGACGTTGCCTTTTCGTATCATCTCAAAAAGTAGGGGCGAGGCAACTCGGATTGAGGGTTTAGGAGCAAACAAACTATGCTCCGAGTTGCCTCGCCCCTACCCACCCCGAATTATTGAGAAGATACGCCTTTTCCAACATTGCTCAGGATGAGATTGGCCATGCTGTTATCTGGTATGCTCATTCATGATTTGTGCGTGTTTGCGCCTTTTTGGCGAACCAAGTTTGACGGCCGGACCTGACCTTCACGCCAATCCGATTGATCTACCCCGGCATGTTCAAACTTTGCTGGTTTATTTAGCCCTGCATCCTAATCAGTCCATCGACCGCCGGAAGCTGGCTTTTATCCTGTGGCCTGACACCACCGAAGCCACGGCGTTACGTAACTTGCGTCAACATCTCTATCGCCTACGACAGATCTTAGCCTCACTCAACCTCCCGAATGATATTGTGCTCAGTAAAGGTAGCCAGTTGCATTTTAACCCCGATTCCATCCTGTGGATTGACGTGAGCCAATTTGAGCGCAAAATTACTGAGCAGCGGTGGCAAAATGAAGCCATTGAACTATACCGGGGTGACTTACTGACCACGCATCAGGTTGAGTGGTTGCACCCCATACGTAACCGGCTGCGAGAGCAATATTTGGCCGCGCTCCGTAACCAAATCAATATTGCCAACATGCAGCGCAACTACCGCCGGGCCCTTCAATATGCCCATCGTTTGCTACAGGCCACGCCGCTTCGTGAAAGTTCCCATCGGACCTACATGGAGGCTTTGTATTTCAGTGGTCAGCGCGTTCAAGCCCTGCAACAATTTGATGACCTGAGAAATCTACTGAAACGTACCTTAAATGTTGAGCCGATGCCCCAAACGGTGGCCCTCTGTCAACAAATACAAAACGGTACCTTGCCTGGCGATATCCCTCCCCTCATTTCATTGTCCCAACACCCCCCCCGGCTCCTAAAAACAATCACCCCAATCAGCGAGGCATTTGTGGGGCGTAGAGAAGAATTGGCCCAACTGGACGAGGCCCTGGTTCATACGCTAAATGGAGGGGGGCGCTTTATTCTGATTGAAGGGGAAAGCGGTCTGGGTAAAACACGGCTGCTCCAAACCTGGCAACAGGCTCACGCTGAACAATTATTGATCTTTAGCGGACAGGCCCAGGCCACCGGGTCCGAAATTCCTTGTGCGCCCATTCTGGAGGCCCTGTACCAGGGACAGGCCCAAATTGATTGGCAATGGTTTCCGGCCCACTCTCCCTGGCGAAACATGTCACGTTCTTTACGCCTCAATCTGGACGACAGATCTACTTCCCCCTCCGAAAGATCACCTCAGCCCGCAGCCTTGCCCACCGTTGACAGGTTGGGCCAGTTTATACTCACCCTGGCTACTCGCGCCTCCTGTCCCATCGGTTTATTGATTGATGACTTGCACAACGCCGACGAGGCCACTTGGCAGCTCATCGCTTTTCTGGGGAGGCGCTGTTCTACCACGCCGCTGCTACTGGTTGGTATCTATCAACCTGATGCCCTGCCAACGGCTGCGCAATGTCTGATGCATAGTTTGCAGCGCTATCGACAATTACAAATTATAAAATTATGGCCTCTGTCTCTGGTCGATACGGCCAAGTTGACCAAGCATCTCCTGGGCCACCGGCAACAACCTGATAAGCCTTTTATCAAACAGGTCTATCGAGTGACTGAGGGGAATCCATTTTTCATCACCGAGTTTTTGAAAAGTACCGACATGAGGCCCGATAAACAGATATCCCCTGCTGCCATTCATTCTCCTCCCAAAACGGTGCGGACAGTTATTAGCGCTCGACTCAATCAGTTGGCTCCGGACAGTCGAACTTTATTGGCCTTGGCGGCGGCCATTGGGCGCACCTTTAATTTTAGAGTGTTAGCCGGGGCCGCTTCTTCTTTTACGGAAAACCAGGTTTTGGAGGCTCTGGAAAGTTGGTTAGAAAAGGGCCTGGTCATCGAGCAGAGTGATGGGTATGAGTTTAAGCATGAGCAGATTCAGTTGACCGCTTATGCCGGCATGAGTCAATCTCAGTGCCGTCAGGCTCATCAAGAAATTGCCCGGGCGCTGACCACCCTGCCCCTGGAACCCCGTTCCCGTGACCCGGCTCGTTTGGCCTATCATTATCTCAATTCCCACACCCCGGAGTTGGCCCTGCCTCATCTGGTTACCTCTGGCAAACGAGCCGTGGCCCGAACTTCGTCACTCGAAGCTCAAACGCTGGCCCAACAATGCTTAGAAATATTAACAGCAACGAAGTTCAGCCGGCCGATCACTGCCCTAACCCACGCCCTGGAGCAAGTTCTTCAGACGCCAGAGGATATTCACCAAGCCTATGCAATCCTGGAAAAAATCGTTGAAATCTGGCCTGAGCGTCATCAGGCTGATGGCATTGTATGAGACTGTTTTTCGAGGGAGGTAGCAGCAATTCTAATTTTAACCCGAAAGGTAGGGGCGAGGCAGGTCGAAACACAGTTTGTTTGTACCGAGAACCTCAATCCGACCTGCCTCGCCCCTACGCCATACCCAAATTTGGAATTACTGGGGAGATAAAGGTTCGCTTGATTCAGCCCGCCGGCTCAATACAAGCCGGCCCATTGTTTGCGGGATTATTGACCAGGGTTGAAACGGGATGGGCCGTCATTTGTTCGGCCGGATAGGGTTTGAGCAGCCCGTTGAGTTCAGCCGGACGACGTTCCCCCGGATCCAACCACTGGGTGTAAGCCTCTGCCGGGAGAATGACCGGCATGCGGTTGTGAATCTGGGCTAACAAGCCATTCGGCGTGGTGGTGATGATGGTGCAGGACAGGATGGTCGTGTCGTCTGTTGAACGCCAGGACTCCCATAACCCGGCAAAGCCGAAAGGTTCGTCTGAGACCAGTCGAATGTATATGGGTGTTTTTTTCTTGGAGCCCAGTTCTTTACGCCATTCGTAAAAGCCATCGGCCAGCACCAAGCAGCGGCGGCGCTTGTAGGCCGTTTTGAAAGACGGCTTCTCGGCCAAGGTTTCGGCGCGGGCATTAATCATCCGGTTACCAATCTTGGGGTCCTTGGCCCAGGATGGGATCAGTCCCCATTGGAAAAATTCTATTTGATTCTGGCCATTGTTGGCGATCACCGCTACGGGTTGCGAGGGGGCAATGTTGTAGCGAGGTACCAGCTCATCCGGTAGCTTGAAACCGGCAAAAGCCTCGGCCAGTTTTTTAGAGTCTGCTGTTAGGGTGAATCGTCCGCACATGTTTTACCCCCGGTTAAAAGTGATATAATTTATGCTATAATCTCCGGCGTCACCATCCAACGCAGTGACCAGACGCCTGTTTCATCTCGGCCCAGGCAAACCACCCCGCCCATCTGGAAAGCCACGACTGGCCTGGTCTCATCTTGACAGAGTAAATAAGCGGCCAGCTTGCTCAGGTGAGGTAAATGTCCCACCAACATCACGTCCTCTGTTGTTTCGGCCAGGCGCGTGGCCCAGGCCGAAGGCTCGGCCATAGGCGTTAAATCGGCGACCTGATTAATGCCCTCTGGCGGTTGTAAAGCCTCGGCCAACGCTTCAGCCGTCTGCCACGCTCTGGCCTTGCCACTATGGTTAATCCGGCGAACCTGAATACCGGCATACTGAGCGACGTAAGCGGCTACCTGGCGGATGTTGGCCCAACCCTCTGCGGAGAGGGGACGCTCCGGGTCCTTCTCCTTTGATTTTGCCTGGGCATGCTGCACTAAGTATAGATTCATGATTTCCCTCCTTGGAGGGTATCATAGCACACCTACTTACTGCTGACAACCAGACGAGGCGGAATGGGTGCGTTTCAGTTTTGGGGCGGGTTATGATTTAGCAACTGGTTAAGCCTTTGGAGTCGAGGCTTCAGCCGGTCCAAACGGGGCCACGTCCGGCTGAAGCC
>DAOUMU010000363.1:0-6427 GCA_034409055.1 Anaerolineae bacterium | reverse complement strand
GTAACTACCTACCATGTCATTCTGAACGAGCGCAGCGAGTGAAGAATCCCCAAGGTTTTGGTAAAGTAGACCTCTTTTGGGCCAAAGTTTCGGGGATTCCTCGTCGCTGCGCTCCTCGGAATGACATGGGGGTAGGCAGTTACCGTCAGTGAATGAAATATTTCCCCCTAACCACCCACTAACTAACCAACTAACCACCCAAGTTTGCTCCTTCTCAAATTACCAGTAAAATCTCGCTCAGGTTCTTGTTACGTGTTGCGTGTTGCGTGGTTAAGCAGCCAGACACGCAACACACAACACGCAACACGAGACAAGGTGTAGCTAATGCTCAAACTCCACCCCCAAGATATCGGCATCATCATGACCTACCGCTGTCCCAGTGGCTGCAAGCACTGCCTTTACAACTGCGGGCCGGGCTGGGAAAAGGAGGCCATGTCGCCGCAGACGCTGCGCCAGGCCCTGGAGGCGGTGGCCAGTTGGCCGCAGCCTCCCCAGGTACACCTGAGCGGGGGGGAGCCGTTCCTTTACTTCCCGCTACTGCTGGAGGGAGTGCGGATGGCCACCGGCCTGGGCCTCTGGTGTTACGTCGAAACCAGTGCCGTCTGGTGCACGGCGCGGGCCGATATCACCGGCCAATTCGAAGTGTTGCAGGCAGCCGGGTTGCAGGCCATCCTGATCAGTTGCTCGCCCTTCCACGCCGAACGGATTCCACCGGCTCATACCCTGCGGGCTATTCAGGCGGCCATCGAGGTCTTTGGCCCCAACCGGGTCATCGTCTACCTGCCCAACTTCGTCGAAATCATCCAATACTTTGACCTGGAGCGGCCCACGCCCCTGTCCCGCTATGAAGAGACGTTTGGACGCAAAGAAGCGGGCCGTATCCTGTGGCAAGGCTACGGCATCATCTCCGGGGGACGGGCCGGCTACCGGCTGGGACACCTGGTCCCCCGGCAGCGGGCGGCGGCCTTCGCCAGGCTAAACTGCGCCTCGGATATTCTCTACGCCCCTCATTCGCACCTTGACCTGTACGGTAATTTCATCTCGGCCTTTTGCGGTGGGCTAACGGTCGGCGACTGGCACGACCTGCCCCAACTCCTGGCCGATTTTCAGGCGGGCCGCTACCCGCCCCTGGTCAAAGTGCTGCTGGAGGAGGGACCGTACGGACTGGGCAAACTGGCCCAGGAGCAGTACGGTTACCAGCCCTTACCCGACGGCTATACCGGCAAGTGTCACCTGTGCGTGGATGTCCGCCGCCACCTGGTAGAGACAGGCAACTTTGCCGAGCTGCGTCCCCGGGGATTCTATGAGAATATCTAAGCCGGTGTTCATAAGGCCAAGGAGTTTGGTTTATAATTTCGCCTGTCTTCGCAGACAAGCCACGTGTTACGTGTTGCGTGTTGCGTGCCCAGGGGTTTAATCACGCAACACGCAACACGCAACACGCAGTACGCAGTTTCTTGGCCACAACAGGCTTCTACTAAGTTCTGAACCATACCAAATTTACTATCTTATCAGAGGAGGACTGAATGACTGAAGATGCTGTAAAACTCGACCTCAGCGAGAAGGGCAAAGGGCCAGACGGTCAACCCATATCGCTGGACCGGCGGCTGTTTATGCAGTTCCTGGCTTACGGCCATTGCCGGGACTCTGGCCCGCTGGTCGAAGCACTGGCCCAAGCCAACGTTGAAGGTGTGCTATACGAAGACATTAACGACCCGCAGGGGGTGGGTTTACTGACCTTCAACGAAGATCCAGATTATTTCGTCACCCATGGGCGGAAGCTGCTCAACCAACCGCCCTTTAGCGACCTAACGCCCAAGCCCGAATACACCATGCTGGGGCGAACCTATGCCATCGGCTACGAATCGGATCTGGAAGTGACGTTGCTAAAGCGGCCGCGCCAGAAGGTCCTCGATCCAGAATGGCCCTGGGCCGTCTGGTATCCTTTACGCCGGGTGAAATCCTTTGAAACCCTACCTGAACAGGAACAGCGGGGGGTGTTGATGGAACACGGCGGGATCGGTTTCACCTTTGGTCGAGCCGGTTATGCCCGCGACATTCGCCTGGCCTGCCACGGGCTGGATAAAAACGATAATGACTTTGTGGTGGCCGTATTGGGCCGGGAGCTTTATCCCATTTCGGCCGTGATCCAGGCTATGCGCAAGACCAAGCAAACGTCCCAGTACCTGGAGAGCCTGGGGCCGTTTTTTGTCGGCAAAGCCATCTGGCAAAGTAAAATGTAATACATAGAACCAAAATTGACAATGAAAAAGTAACTTCCGGTAAGGCAACCTCATAAAGCACCCAACCACGTAAAACGTAAAACGTAAACCCACAGGGCAGTGACGTAAAAATGAGCTGTAGATAGTCATTACGCTTCACGTTTTACGTTTTACGAGTTGGCTAGCGACATCAAGCGGAAGTTACTTTTTGCCCCGCTGGCAAGGCAAATTCTGGTTTGATGTAATAGAACATCTACAGTTTTACACTGCCATATCTTTACTTGAGGTAATGTGGATATTCAACCAACTCGTACGCAGCCAGCTAGACCCCATAAACTTTCAGGCATTTTATCTCTCTGCATCACCTTCATCCTGATCGCCTGCCAATCCACCGCATCGACCCTCCCCGCCCCCCAACCAGCCACTCCTTCCCCTTCCCCGTCCCCCCTATCCAACCAACCAACCCCCTATCCAACCAACCAACCAACCAACCGAAGGCGGCACCGCCATCCTCGTCCTGGTGGGAAAGCCCGACAGCCTGAATCCGATTATAGAGAATAACCCGGCGCTACGCGAACTGGTCCCGCTGCTATTCGACACCCTGCTCCGGGTTGAGCCATGGACGGCCAGCCTACAGCCCGGCCTGGCCCAAAGCTGGACCTACTCCGACGATGGCCGGCAGGTTATCTTTCGTTTACCACCAAACCTCAAATGGGGTGATGGCCGGCCCCTCACCGCGGCCGACCTGGCTCAGAGCTTGCAGGCAACGCAGCACCCGGCTCTGCTGGCCTTTAGCGACATTGAAGCGCCTGGTGATGACACCCTGGCCCTGACCTTTGCCACCATAGATTGCGCGGCAGTGACCACCCTGGCCCAATTACCCCTGTTGCCAGCCGCCGAAATTACGAGCACGGTGGCTACCGGCAGCGGCCCTTTTATTGTGGAGCACTGGTCCGAAAACAAACGCACCCTGACTTTGACCCGCAATCCGAATTATCATGGTCCTGCCCCTCATTTAGATGGGTTAACCGTACGCTTTATCAAAGATGATGAGGCGACCATAGCCCTGTCTGAAGGCCAATTTGATCTCATTGGCCCCCTTCAAGCGACCAGGCCAGCCTCACCAGCCTTTACCGACCTCACCTATCCCGCGCCGCAAGTGGTTTATCTGGCCATCAACTTTGACCCCCTGAATGAAGAGCCCCTGGCGCCTGAGATTCGGCAGGCGCTTCTTCTGGCCCTTGATCGTGAGGCTATTTTGGCCGAAGCCCTGGCCGGAGACGGCCAACTGATGGCCGGCTCGCTGTTGCCGAGTCATTGGGCGGCCAACGATGGCTTAGCGTGGCCTGGCTACGACCCGGCGACAGCCCGCACCCTTTTGACCCAAGCGGGTCTGCGAGATCGGGATGGCGACGGCTGGCTGGAGCAAGAGGGCCAGCGGGTGGAGCTCTCTATTCGGGTCAACGGCGAAAATCCGCTCCACCAGAATCTGGGCTGGCTCATCAGCAGTTATTATCGAGACCTGGGCCTCTTTGTTCGCGCCGAAAGCGTGCCCTTTGATAGCGTGGTGGACGACCTATTTACCCACGATTTCAGCCTGGCCCTCTTTAGCTGGCTCATCCTGCCTGATCCGGACCAACGCCTTTACTGGCACTCCAGCGAAAATGACGAAGGCTTTGGCCTCAATTTTATTTCTTACCACAACCCTCGTCTGGATGATCTGCTTGACCAGGCGGTGGCCAGCCCCGGCTGCGAGCCGCAGGTCCGCACCAGGCTTTATGCCAACATCCAAAAAATCCTGGCCGAGGAACGTCCGGTAGACTTTTTACTGGCGCCCAATCGCCATATTCTCGTGTCTAATCGGTTGCAGGGATTGAAACCCGGTCCATTTGCGCCGTTAACCTGGAATGTAATAGATTGGTATTTGCAAACGGAATAAGTAAGCTGTAGGAGGAGAACAACGTAATAATGATTGATCCACTCTATGAGGATGTTTACAACGAAAAAATACTGAACGAATTAACCCAACGTTTTGGTCCGCTCTATCACCATCACGCCGAACTGACCGTATCCACGTGGGCCATGCTGGAGATGATGAGGAAAATGAAAAGAAAATCTCGGCGGGGTGAGGTGGTGATGGTTGTGCCTAACGAGCAGGGCCAAGTCTGGCTACACGCCAAGGCTTTTTATCCAGCGGGGGTGTATCGGTTGCTGACTGGCGGCGTTGAGCCAGGTGAAACGCCCGACCAGGCCCTGCTGAGAGAAGTCGAAGAGGAAACGGGCTTTCAAACAAAAATAGACCGCTGTTTAGCGGTCATCACCTATCTCTGCTCTGGCGACGGAATCACCTTACCCTTTGTTTCTTACGCTTTTCTGACGGCTCCGACCAGTGGCTGGCCCCAGCCAACCAATCCAGGCGAAGCAATCACCGGATTTCAGGCCGTTTCGGTCGAGACCCTAACCGAGACGGCCCTAAAGCTGCGCTCACTGAAGGATATATTTACTGATTGGGGTATCTTTCGGGCCATCGCCCACGAGATTGTCAAACTACAAATGACAACCCAACCAACACCACAAACATCAAAATAGTGATAAGCAAAAAATTCCGGACTTCGTTGTAAACGTAAAAATATTCCCGCGTAAAATCGACAGTTTTACGGCCGAATGATGATTCAAAACTAACTTGTTCAACCGTAGTTGGTGTTACCTCGGGCTCGACGGGTGTATCAACCGTTGGCGCCATTGGGGTCGCAGCTACGTCGTTAACCACCCTTTGTCTTTGTTTTCGACCTTCTTGACGTCGGGCGCGACGTGATCTTTTGGCCATCGTTTAAATTTTCCCAGGATTGCCTGTAAGCTATTTTTTGTCCAAACACAAAGTCCGGTTATTATATCACCCAATGGGCTATTCGACCAATTCACCAATAACAACTAACCGGTGCGTGTCTACCAAGTAGGGATAGCAAGTTTGCAAGGTGGCTACCGGTTCCGTCGTGGGCCACATGACTTCCACGTCCGTTGGCTCAATGATCCGTTTTTCCTTGACCACGTACCGAAATTTTTGCTGGCCAGCATAGATGAAATATTCATCGCCCGGTTCAAGCTCTTCCAGGTTACGGAATATCTCGCCAAAAATATCGTTGTGGGCGGCCAGATACAGGTTGCCCCGTTCACCGGCATTGACACTGCCGGGCAAATGACCGACCCCCTTCTTTAAATCCTCCCAGCTTACGCCAGGAATAATGGGCGCATCGATCTCAATTTTGGGGATCACAATACGCGTCGGCGGGTTTGCACTTTGCTCGACCGGAATTGCGGCCGCCGAGGCCGGTGAAGCGGATGGTTGGACCCATTGTTGCAGGTGGAGGGGTACATCCGGGACGGCCCCTCCCGGCGAAGTGGGGGGAGAATGTCCACCGGGCAGGCGGGCCAGGGCAATGGGTGGGGTGGGAGTTGGTGTTGGCGGTATTTGCTGCTCAACAGCGTTTTGTTGGGCCACAGCCACTTCATCGTTTAATTCCTTGAGATTGAAGTAAGAAGCGACCAGCACCCCTACCAGGCCGATCAAGGCCACCACTTCCAGGCCCACCAGAAAAGTGTCCATGATTTTTCTGGAGCGACTGCGTTCTCGGAGCTGGCCGTCGCCGTTTTTCTTTGGTTTGCTTTTACGGCCACCTAAGGGTTGGACTGTGGCTACCTGAAAGCCGGAAGCGGCGACCGTAGCCTTTTTTTGCTCGGGGGGTGAGGCAGGAAGACTAAGGGGGGCAACATTTTCACCAATCAGGGCCTCGTTAGTTGAATGTCCCTCTTTGGAAAGGCGCTGAAAACGTTCCAGACGTGCTTGCCGCCTTTTGAGCAGTAATAATTTTTCTAATTCCTCTACACTAAAATCTTCCGGTTTTTGTTTGCCAAACATACGCAATCCCATTCAAGCGGTGATCAAAACATTATGTCATTTTATTGTAAGAGGGAGATTCTGTTTTGTCAAATGTGTTATGTTAAGCGGATATATTGGGAATTAAGGGAGTTCCGAAATTTAAATCATCCCAAAACTGTCGGCGACGTGAAGCGTAAAACGTGAAACGTGAGGGTTTATGGCGTAAAAACATCACGTTTCACGCATCACGTCACTTGCCCTGTGGGTTCACGGAGTTGGGACAATTACCCGTACCGGGCACAGGTATTTTTTCGGAACTGCCTTAAAC
>DAOUMU010000362.1:0-5088 GCA_034409055.1 Anaerolineae bacterium | reverse complement strand
CCATCACCCTCCAAAGCCTACCCCAACCCCCAACCCCCAATCCCCAATCCCCAACCCCCAACCTGCAAGCCTGGCAAAACGGCCAGCCCTTGACCACCCCCAGCACGTTTCGCTACCGGGAAACTGTATTGCTCACTCTCGATCCACCTCTATCCGATGATCAGCCATACACAATCCAGATCATTGGGCCTGTTCCTAACTCAAAACTTAACATTCAAAACTCAAAACTCACGTTTGCCCCTGTCCGTGAGTTAAACCATTCCGTTCTCTTCATCGTTGGTCCCGATTGGCCCGGCGGGGATTATCAAGTGCAGCTCACGTTCACAGAAGCGGGTCAAGGTGACGCGCCGCTGCTCACCTCCGGCCCGATTTTCAGCGTGATTGACCGCTGGCAGCGGCAATTTGCGCCCCCTTCTATCAGTTATGAGGTCGAAGCTAATTTCGCCAACCAGGTCAAATTGCTGGGTTATGATTTGAGCACCAATCGGGCCGAGCCGGGTGGGGGCATTCCGGTTACCCTTTATTGGCAGGGCCTGGATTGGCTGGGTTATGATTACACCATCTTTACCAAGCTGTTAGCCGCCGACCAGACGGTTCACGGTGGGCGGGACCGCTTGCCGCGCGAGGGATATCGCACCCTCTATTGGGCCCCGGACGAAATTATCACCGATCCTTTCGGCGTGCCGGTGGATGCGGATGCGCCCGATGGTATTTACTATCTCAACATAGGGCTTTACAAACAGGTTGGACAACAGGCCGTCTCTTTGCCCCTGGTGCAGGATGGCCAACCGATTGAAGCCAGTAGTGTCAACATTGGCCCGCTCAAAATCGGCCGCACGCCGTCCGATTTGGTTCTTGAGACGGCCAATCCTCAAGTTCCGTTAGACCAGCCCTTTGGCGACACCCCCAACCTTACCCTGCTTGGTTATGATTTAGTCGACCAGGCCGGTCATCCTGTTCAAAATTTAGAACTCAACCCTCAAAACTTAAAACTAACGCTCTACTGGCGCTCCGAATCGCGATTACCCCTTGATTACACTACCTTTGTCCACCTGCGTAATGAGGCCAATGAAATCGTGGCCCAAAAAGACCAGCCGCCGCTTAAAGGTGCTTATCCCACCAGCTTATGGGATCCTGGCGAAATCATTGCTGATGAAATTGTGATACCACTCCCGGTAGAATTACCTGTTGGAGAATATAGTCTGGTTGTCGGACTATATGATTTTAATACAGGGGCGCGGTTGACCGTACCGGGTCATCCAGAAAACAGTTTACTCCTCGGCACTATGGAGATTAATCACTGATGCCATCACTGTTAAAAAGGTTGAAGTTTTACCTTGACTCATCTCACTTGAAACCCCATTTAGGACTACTGGTCGTTTTACTGATCTATTTTGTGCTCGCCATCTATGCCGGTTGGCAGACACCCTTGGCTGAGGGACCAGACGAGATGGCCCACTTTACGCTGGCTCGGTTCTTAAAGAAGGAAGGGGCTTTGCCCTTTACCCCAGAAGAACGGGAGGCGGCCGGTTATAAATCCAGCCACCCTCCTCTGAATGCGGCTCTCATCGTTATGCTGTTCTTTTGGGATGATTTAGAAGCCCCCCCCTTTGTTAAATCGACCGAAGGCATACCACGTCGCCATCTGGTCGTGGACGCCGGTATTGATGAGTTTAACGTGAACTCCCCGCAGGTGCTGCCCACGGAAGACCCTGTGGCCGGCGAATTGTTGTTTTGGCATTTCGGCCGGTTGATGTCCACAATCTTTAGCGGGCTGACCCTAATGGTCATTTACGGGATTGGCTTAAAAACTTTCGCTGACTTACCCCAGAAACATTTATGGGCTTTGGCCACGGTCATGAGCGTCGCCTTTATCCCTACTTTTATCTTTATCAGTAGTGTCTTCAACTACGAGAGCTTGCTGGGACTGTGCCTGGCCTTGTATTTACTGGTGGCTATTCACCTGGTAAAAAATCCTGAATCAAACTGGCTTTATCTGTTAGCCGGCTTGTGCGTCGGCTTGGCTTTTGTGACCAAACTTAGCGCCTTACCAGCTCCATTGGGGTTGGTGGTCTCAGTCCTGATTGTTGGCTATCGGGCGGGCTGGCCGAAAGGCAAGTATCTGGTGCGATTGGCGTTGAGTATGCTGGGTTTACTGGTGGGGGCGGGTTGGTGGTTTGTCCTGGTCGAAATTAAGCTCAATAAGGTGGCTGAACTGGGCTGGATCGCCGGCCTGATTCGGCCAATTGTCGATAATAGCGGTAGAGATATAACCTCGCTATGGATTGTTAACCTTTTGTCCGGCCAGCAGGGTTTGGATGCTGCCTGGCCCGCTCCAGCCGAAATGTTGGCCTGGATCCAATACACTTTCGCGACCTTCTGGTCGTGGCGGCTAAAAGGTCCGGCTGTGCTTTTTTCCATCTTGCTGGTGGTGACAGGATTGGCTTTGCTGGGGCTTATTCGGGTTTGGCGGCAAAAAAGAGAAGCTCGCCTGTGGCTGATCTTGCTGCTCTTTCACGTGGTTCTTTTTTGCATTCTGCCGTTCGCCCGTTTTGTTGGTTCTAAAATAATCGAGGAAGCAGCTCAAGGCCAGCACATTCTATTCCCGGCGGCCGGCGCCTTTGCTATTTTAGTTACCTGGGGACTGGGCGCGTGGTTTCCCACCCGGACCTCTAAGCAATGGTTAGGCGGTATGTTACTGGGGGGCGGGATGTTAGGCTGGACGATCTTCCTCCAGACCAGCCAGGTGTACCAGCCGCCCCTGCCGGTACGAACTGTGCCTCCAGTGACGCCCCCTTCCGCTACCAGGGTTGAGTTAGATTTCGGTCCAATGAGCCTGAGGGGCTATGAATTAAAAGGGCTGCTTGACGATTTCGTGTGCTGTGATTCGACCCACCCGGCTCTGGGTGTTGATCTCTACTGGCTGGCTAAAGAATTTGCGGTTGAAGATTATCTGACCACAGTCAGCTTAATAGACGATCAGGGACAGCGGCAGAGTGTTTGGGTCGGTCATGCCGCCAATGGACGCTACCCTACCCGCGCCTGGGAACCGGGGGACATCATTCGGGATGAAGTTTGGTTGCCCGTAATTGGCCTAAAGCCCGGAATGTATACACTCAAGCTGGAGGTGGGGGGAGCTCATGCCCCACTCCCTACTGAAGACGGCAACAGTGGCTTAACCTTGACCGAGATTGATGTATCCAAAGTACCTGCCTGGCCAAATCACTCAGCCAAAACCGGTCGTGAGCCGGTGTTTCACCTGTGGCAAGGGGGGCGAGTTGTTGACCACTGGCCGGTGTTTAGCAGCCGGTCAACGATCCAAATCACGACCGACCAGGAGGTTGACCTGAGCTTGGTCGGACCGGATCAGATTGAGTACACCCCGGAGCAGATAGCCGGGCGAACCCATGTTTTTATTGTTGACCCCCTTTGGTCCAGTGGTCTCTATCAATTACAGGAGGCGTCAAGCGATCCTCCGGCCTGGCAATCCGCGCCTGTGCTTGAGGTTAGGCTTCGTCAGCGACAAAAACAGATCCCCGACAGCCAAACGGTGGTCAAGGCTAATTTTGCCGATCAATTGATGTTGTTGGGTTACGATTTGCCCCAACGTTACCTGCTGCCCGGCGAGCTTCTGCCTGTTACGCTTCACTGGCAAGCCTTGCAAACAATGCCCACTGATTTTGTCATGTTTACCCGTTTGCGTGATGAGGCCGGTAAGGTGTGGGGGGGGCACGACCGCTGGCCCAGGGAATATTACAGTCCGTTTTTGTGGGTGGCGGGCGAGGTGGTGACAGACGGATTTGCCCTTGAGCTCAGTCCTGAAGCCCCGGCCGGTTTGTACTATTTAGACGTTGGTTTTTACCTGCCGATGGGTGAAGCGGCTGTATCCCTACCACTGGTGCAAGCAGGACAAATGAGCAATATGACCAGCGTGACCATTGGCCCCTTCAGGGTAAGGGCTGTGTTTTCGGCCAAGGCCACAGAAGATTTACCCAATCCCCAAGTTATATTAAATCAACCCTTTGGCCAGACTCCTGACCTGACCCTGCTTGGTTATGATCTGGTCAACCGGGCTGATCAACCAGGCCCGAATCTTAAACTAACTTTATACTGGCGCGCCGAGGCACAGCTATCTCTCAACTACACGACCTTTGTACATCTATATGATGCCACTGGTGAAATCGTGGCCCAAAAAGACCAGCTTCCCCTCAATGGCCCCTATCCTACTAGCTTATGGTATCCGGGTGAGATTATCGCCGATGAAATTGTTGTCTATTTGCCTGCTGAACCACCATCTGGAACGCATCAGCTTGTTATTGGTATGTACGATTGGCAAACGGGTCAACGGCTGATTGTACCAGGCCATCCGGCCAATGAGGTTAAATTGACCGATGTTAAAATACGTTAAACGTTCTAGCCTTGAACGCGCCAACGTTAACCTAAGATTGGTCCTGATTCTCATTCTCTACCTGATTTTAGCCACAACCTACAGCATCGTTGTGCCCATTGGCCGGGGAGCAGACGAGTGGGCCCATTATTGGTATGGCCAATTCATTGCCCAACATGGTCGTTTACCGGCCAATCCGGTCGAGCGTGAACTGGCCGGTTACAAATCAGACTGGCCGCCACTGTACCATCTGTTTGCGGCCGGAGTGACGAGCTGGGTTGAGACCGATGGTCCGCCTACCTTCAAATACCGGGCGGATAACATCCGCCGCCAACTGGTACCGGCCTTGGGACCGGAGGCTATCCTCCATACCGAGGACGAGTTATTCCCCTGGCAGCAAGAAATCCTGGTCTGGCATCTGGGCCGTTTTCTCTCCATTGTTTTTACAACCGGCACCCTGTTGGTGACATATTTCATTGCTATGGAGATTTTTACAGGTAGCAGGGGTGCAGGTAGCAGGGGTGCAGGTAGCAGGTTGCAGGTCGCAGATGACAGGTCGCAGGTCGCAGGTCGCAGGGTAGCAGGTGACGAGGTAGCAGGTGACGAAGTAGCAGGTGACAAGGCAATACGCAATACGCAGCACGCGGCACGCATCACGCAACACGCAGCACGCGACACGCACCACGCAACACCTTTGGCGC
>DAOUMU010000361.1:0-15185 GCA_034409055.1 Anaerolineae bacterium | reverse complement strand
ATGAAGCCTTCAAAGTGGCTTTGCGCCAGGCCATCCGTCAAGAAGTGGGCGATTTGGTCCGCCGTGAGCGACCCGTCGAGACACCTGCAGCGGGTGTTTTGACCGTGACTGGCCTCCTACCCAGCCCACTGGACAGACGTATTCCTGATCTCCGTCTGGAAAATTGGGCATCTTAATGCGGGGTCGGACATAGGGATGCCCTCTCTAATGAAGGTTAAAAAATTGATTGGGGTAGGCCGGGCATCCCCATGCCCGGCCATCTATTCCCCGATTATTTTCTTAAGTTACATCAGAGAGATAAATTTTTGGAGCAGCCTTCATGAGCGATCCGCGCGCCCAGGCCAATGATACGGTCTTGCTCGTCAGTGAGGATGGCAAAAAATTCTATACCCGGCTGGTGCCTGGCTATCGACAGCATACCCATCAGGGGATTATCGAGCACGATCAAATCATTGGCCAACCGCTGGGGCGCAAAATCATCTCTACCACCGGCCATACCTATATTGTCGTTGAGCCCTCTCTGGCCGAGTTGATGAAGGAAGTCAAGCGCAAAACCCAGATTATTTACCCCAAAGAGGCCGGACGTATTATCTTCAAGATGAATATTTATCCTGGCCGGCGGGTGATTGAAGCCGGCAGCGGTAGTGGCGCCTTGACCATCGCCCTGGCTCGTTTTGTCGCCCCCGGTGGGCGGGTTTACTCTTACGAGATCCGCCCGGAAATGCTGTCAAACGCCCGGACCAATCTTGAAAAAGTCGGCCTGACAGAGGTGGTCGAGTTCAAACAGCGTGATATTGGTGAAGGTTTTGACGAGGTTGGGGTGGATGCGCTCTTTTTAGACGTGCGGGAACCGTGGTGCTATCTGCCGCAGGCCAAGGTTGCGCTCAAAAACAGCGGTTTTTTTGGGGCCATTGTCCCGACGACCAACCAGGTGGGCCAATTGCTAAAGGCGCTGAAAGCGCACGATTTTGGCGGCCTGGAAGTCGAAGAAAATTTACTGCGAACTTACAAGCCGATTCCCAATCGCCTGCGTCCGGACGATATTATGGTGGGACACACCGGCTACCTTATTTTTGCGCGTAATGTGGAACCTGACACTTTCTTCGACCTGCATCCCCGCAAAACGAGACAGCGAATGATGTCCTCACCTGAGGCAGAACCAACCGAGCCAGAATGAGCGAATGGCCTACCGGTATTTGGCAGGGGTCGCTTTCAGCGGCTGATTTGCGTCTAACTCAATTTCATGGTTTCATGTGCCCTTGATGACAACGAAAGGAGCCTCAAACAATGACTGATACTGCACTCGACCAACTTTGTGTCGATACTGTTCGTACTTTGTCCATAGATGGAGTCCAAAAGGCCAACTCCGGCCATCCTGGTATGCCCATGGGCGCGGCCGACATCGCTTATGTGCTCTGGACTCAGTTTTTGAGGTTTAACCCCAAAAACCCTGACTGGTTTAATCGAGATCGCTTTGTTCTGTCAGCCGGGCATGGCTCAATGTTGCTCTATAGCCTGCTGCACCTGACCGGCTACGATGTGCCGATGGAACAATTGAAGCAGTTTCGTCAATGGGACAGCATCACCCCCGGCCATCCCGAGTATGGTCTCACCCCTGGTGTTGAAACCACCACCGGTCCGTTGGGGCAGGGCTTTGCCAATGGGGTCGGTATGGCCATTGCCGAGGCATTTTTGGCGGCCACCTTCAATCGTCCCGGTCATGAAATTGTCGATCATTACACTTACGCCATCGTCAGCGATGGCGATCTGATGGAGGGGATTTCCCACGAAGTGGCCTCCCTGGCCGGTCATATGAAGCTGGGTAAGATCATCTATCTATATGATGACAACCACATCTCCATTGACGGCAGTACCGACCTGACCTTTACCGAAGACCGCATGAAACGTTTTGAGGCTTACGGCTGGCATACCCAACAGATAGATGGTCACGACCGGGCCGCCGTGGCTGCGGCCATTAAGGCTGCCCAGGCCGTGACTGATAAACCTTCCATTATTGCCTGCCGGACCACCATTGGCTATGGCAGCCCCAATAAGGCCAACACGGCCGGGGTGCACGGCGCGCCGCTGGGACCGGACGAGGTCCGGCTGACGAAAGAAGTCTACGGTTGGGATCCGGACAAAGAATTTTACATTCCCGATGAGGTGCTGGCTCACTTCCGCCAGGCTGTGGATCGAGGGGCCGAGTTAGAAGAAGAATGGAAAGTGCGCCTGGAGGCTTATGCCCAAGCTTATCCCCAAGAAGCGGAGGATTTTCGCCGGTCCCGTTCTGGCGAATTGCCCGAAGGTTGGACAGATGCGCTGCCTGTTTTCCCGGCTGATGCCAAGGGTATGGCCACGCGTAAAGCATCCGGCCAAACTTTGAATGTGATTGCTTCAGTAATACCCAACCTGATCGGCGGTTCGGCCGATTTAGCCCCCAGCAATAATACCTACCTGAAAGATTATTCTGTTTTTGGCAACGATGGTTTTGCCGGACGCAACTTCCATTTTGGCGTGCGTGAGCACGCAATGGCCGGGACGATCAACGGTATGGCCCTGCACGGCGGGGTTATTCCCTACGGCGGCACTTTCCTGGTATTTTCCGATTACTGCCGTCCTTCCATTCGCATCGCAGCCCTGTCCCATGTTCCGTCCATTTTTGTGTTTACTCACGATAGCGTCGCCCTGGGAGAAGATGGTCCTACCCACCAGCCGGTCGAACATCTGGCTGCGTTGCGGGCTATGCCTAATTTGATTGTCATTCGCCCGGCCGATGCCAACGAAACTACGCAGGCCTGGAAGGTGGCCCTGGAGCGGCGGGATGGACCGGTGGCCCTGCTCCTTACCCGGCAGGGGTTGCCAGTCTTCGACCGGACCAAAATGGGCGATGCCGCTAACCTGGCTAAGGGGGCCTACGTGCTGCTAGACACGGACAAGGTTTACCCGGATGTAATCTTGATTGGTACCGGCTCCGAGGTGCAGTTTGCTGTGGAGGCTTATGAGAAGCTGGCCGAGCATGGAATAGGCGCCCGCGTGGTCAGTATGCCCAGTTGGGAATTGTTTAAACAACAATCGGATGAATACCGCAACTCTGTCTTGCCTCCGGCGGTGAAGGCCCGGGTGGCCATCGAAGCCGGCGTGCCTATGGGCTGGGAGCAGTGGGTTGGCTCCTCCGGCAGCATAATTGCCCTGGACCGTTTTGGTGCTTCTGCGCCGTACAAAACGATCTATGAGCACCTGGGCTTTACGACTGATAACTTGGTGCTGCGCGCCCTGGAAACCATTGACAAATCCAAACGATAAATAATGCAAGGCTCTTTGGGATTTTCCGTGGCGCTCGGCCCGGATTGACAAATCCGGGCCTACATCTTGTGGCAAAAAATGGCTATGCCACGATATATCGGGGATCTGTCGATCCCCTCTGAGCGATTCCACGGAAATTCCTGAAGAACCTAATGCAATAACGCAAAAGCCGCACACTGATTTTTGGCCAAGACCAATGACCAAGGACGAATGACTAACGTAGATGCGCTAAAAAAGATGGCCGCCGAAAAAGCGGTCGAACAGGTTAAAAGTGGGATGGTGTTGGGATTGGGTACCGGCTCGAGTGCCTGTCATGCGGTGATCAAAATTGGCCAGTTATGGCAGGCCGGTACGCTAACTGATATCGTTGGTATTCCCACTTCTGAAGGTACAGCCACCCTGGCCAGGGAATATAATATTCCCCTCGTGACTCTTGATGGCTATCCGGTGGTTGATTTGACCATTGATGGGGCCGATGAGGTTGATCCTCAACTCAATGTGATCAAAGGATTGGGCGGGGCGCTACTTCGTGAAAAAATGATTGAATCGGTCACCAGGCATTTTATCGTAGTGGTCGATGGGAGCAAGCTGGTTCAGAGATTGGGCACGCGTAGCCCCCTGCCGGTGGAAGTAACCCAATTTGGCTGGCGGACCCAGGCTCGTTGGTTGGTAAGTTTGGGCTGTACGCCTGCGCTGCGTGGGGGTGAGGCTCAACCTTATGTGACCGATAATGGTAATTATATCCTCGACTGCACTTTCCCCAACGGCATTGACGACCCCCTGGCCCTGGCTGACATCCTGGATCACCGTACCGGCGTAGTTGAACACGGCCTCTTTTTGGGCATGGCCAACGAGGTGATTATTGGGGATGCTGATGGGCTTCACTTTATGAAATGAAAGAGGCACATTACTTTTTGAGATGATACCTTGATTTAAAGAGTCAAGCGATAAAGCACAAAATGCTCGTCAAAGCCCTTGATGGACGTTTCATATGGTTCCACCTTGACTGCCAACGACTCTAACAGCTCGGCCACGACCGGGTCTTGCCGTAACTTTTTAGAAATGACCACATCCCCGCCTTTGCTCTGGCCTTCCAGTCGCGCCGCCAGGTTGACGGTGGTGCCAAAATAATCCAGCCGGCCGTTGAGATTGACGGCAATGCAAGGGCCGTGATGCAGACCCAGTTTAATCATCAAGGGTCGGTCGGGATGCCCGGTATTAAAATTGTCGATCTCTTGTTGAATGGCTAACGCTGCCCCCACCCCTTTGGCCGGGTCAACAAAAGCGGCCATAATGGCATCACCAATAGTTTTGACAACAGCCCCCTCGTATTCGCGTACAATCCGCTGTAAAAAAGCAAACTGATCACGCACCAGGGCGTAAGAAGGAGCGTCACCAATACGATTGTACATGGCCGTCGAACCCACCAGGTCGGAAAAGAGGATCGTCATTCCTTCTATGCCGATTTCTTCGGCCGGGCGAAGCACTTCGTCGCTGAAAAGCTCGCGGAAGTGCTGTAAGGAGGTTACCTCGACAGCGGTGATGGCGTTAGTATACCACTCGGTCCGCTCGACATAAATACGTTGGGCATAGGGAGCATTGTTGACCATTACCAGGGTCAGACCTTCACTATTTCCGCCAGTTTCACGTTGGGAGATAGCTTGAATTGTTTCGGCGCTGGCTTGAATGGAGAGTCGGTCGATTTCGTATGCGCCCTCGCCGCTCATCTCTAACCATTGCTCGACCCCGGGTCGTTGAGTGCGGAGGCGATAATTGTCCGGTTCGAGTCTGGTGTGCAGGGTGCGCGTTTCGCCAGGCTGAAGGACCTGGTGAATCAGAATGTGAGGTGTAATCATCGGACCGCCGACGCAGTAGGAATTATCGTGAATGGTCCGGATTTGAGGATGGGGGGTGAAGGTTAGCTCGACATTTTGGCTAAAACCGGCCTCGTAGTCGATATTGCAGGTGGGGCAATGCACGCCTTTGCGGAGTTCATCCAGGGCCGGAGCCGTGGCTTTAGCTCCCCGACAGAGCGGACACATCACGTCCCAATGCATATTCAAAATGCCCAATTGAGCCGCCGAGAGAAACATTTCCAGGATGGCACGACGGGGTGCTTGCCAGGTATGGGCCAGCTCATAGGGACGTATCCGGGCCAGGTTCAAATCCGCCCCTTCGATCAGTAAATCGGCCAAGTGTTGTACCCATCGTTTTTGGTGGCCTTCCGCCGCCAGTTGCTCAGTCAAAGCAGATAAACGGGCCCAGCCCGACCGTTTTAATGATGTGGATTTTAAAGAAAAGGGTTGTTCGACCCGGCCTTGCAGATAATCATCAATTTGCCGGAAGGCTCGTTCAAAATTGCGGCCCATCTCCCAACCAAATTGATAGGGAATCCCCAGCAGTCCCAAAAGATTAGCCGGAACCACTTCAACATGATAGCCAAGCAACGTGCCGGCTTGGTTCGGTTCCAGAGTCAATCTGGCATGAGTGCGCGCTATGGGACCTCGTTTGAAAGTACGCACATTGCTGAATTCTTGCTCTTTGACCCACTCAAAGGGATGATCCTCATATTCGACGACAATGCCCATCTTGGCGGTACGCCCCATCAGCCGGCTGCCGCCGGTTTCCAGTGGTATTTCAGTGAATTCAACCACCGGCAAGCGCGCCGCATGGTTGAAGCGGTGGGTATCAGCCACGAAGGGCCACAATTCTTCCGGTGAGCTTTTGAGCTGCCACTGCCACGGATATTTGATGGTTTTCCAATTCATTGCTCTCGTCCGCCTTTATCGTCCATTGCTTATTATGACCAACTCCATTCCTACCAATTATAGCCTTTTATCAGACATAAGTAAATCATTTCTCTGCTGCAATTAGCTCATTGGGGATTTTTCGTAACGGACGCTCTGGCAGAGTACCTCCTCTCCGCCTCACCTATTACGTCCGCGCGAGTAGGTTCTGTTGACATTTCACCGAGTTGGTCCAAAAACGTCCCTTCGATACGGTTTACCTACTCAGGATGCGTTTTTGGGCCGATTTCGCATGCTGAGTGCCTTTGTAGGCGTATCGAAGCGTGCGAAATCGGCAAATGTCAACAGAACCTGGTGACATTTGCCACTGCGTTTTTTTCAGTTTTCTTGTATAAAAGAATAGGGGCATAAGGCTATTGGCCAGGGCAATATTGCGCTGATTATCCGGGTTTCGATTGTCTGGATAAGGCAGGTGTGATACAATTTAAGTATCTCAAAATCTGCGAATGAATTCGCAGCCTGATAAAACAAACGTGTTAAAAACACGTTGTTTGGAGGCAAGATAACCTGTTTCAACAGGTTTTCTGTAACAGTTACCGAATTCATTCGGTTGCTCAAGGCTGAGTAAATGCGTGCCCGTTTAATCGAAACCATCCGCACCGTTTCTGCCGACCGCCACAAATTGGTGATTCTGTTGGGCCAGTTCAGCACCGGCAAGACCGGCCTGCTTAAGGACGTGGCCGCCGAAATAAACGGCCGGTATGTCAACTTGAATTTGGCACTGACGGAACGGCTGCTGACTTTGCCCCGCCGCCAATATGACGATGGCGTGACGGCTCACAAACTTATTGACGAACTGTGTGACCAACTCTCCCCCAACCAGGAACCCCTCCTCATTGACAACGTCGAGATCCTCTTTTCACCCGAACTGGGCAAACTCAATCCAATTGATACCTTCAAACGTATGTCCCGACAACGGCCCGTCGTCGTGGCGTTACCGGCCCGTCGAGTGGGTAATCATGCCGAATACGCCACAATTGGCCAGGCTGACCATCTGAGGATGTCGTTAGAGCAGTTCGTTTATCTGGAGATGGAAAATGATACGTAAGGGAGTTCCAAAATTCAAATCATCCCAAAACGTATGGCGTACTGCGTATTGCGTGTTGCGTAAAGGTTTTCGGTATGTAATGTGCAATATAACGGTTGGAACATTTTTGGAACTACCTGATATTCATAGTGAGGACAGATTACAGTGACTGCACTCATTCGTGACCTGATTCACTTTGAAGAAGTTGAGGAAGTTATCAAGCTCCGCAAGGCCGAGCAGGCCCAGGAGATTGTAGAGAAATACGTTGTTTCTGAGGGACTTCGCCGGAACTTGCTCTACATGTTTGAGCTTCTATCAGGGGTGACCCATAAATCGTTTAACGTGGTCGGCAACTATGGCACAGGCAAGAGCCACCTGCTGGCCTTTATGGCCGCGTTACTGGAACATCCTGAGATGCGTTCCCACGTGAGTGATGCTGAGGTCAGAGCGGCGGCCGGGAAACTGGAGCGACGCTACCTGATCGTCAAGTTCGAACTTGGCGCTGCGGCCGAAGTTCCTCTGCGCAAGATTTTCTTTGACCAGGTCTATAGCCAGTTGCTGGCAGGGTACGACCTTGAGGTGAAGCAGGTTGACCTGAGCGAAGATTACGACAACAAACAGAACGTGCTCGATATTTTGGCCGGCATCAAGGCCGAAGACCCGGAAGCCGGGCTGGTGGTGATCGTCGATGAAATCTCTGACTTTCTGAAGCAGAAGTCGAAGGAGGAGATGTCCTACGACCTGGCTCTGCTGCGCGAGTTAGGCGAGATCAGCCAGGAGAGTGATTTTCTCTACATCGGGGCCATGCAGGAACACGTCTTTAGCGATCCCCGCTACGTGGACCAGGCCGAGAGTATTGCCCGGGTCAGCCAGCGCTTTGTCACGGTGACCATCACCAAAGAGGACGTGGCCCAGGTGTTGACCCGGCGGGTGGTGCGCAAAGATGCCGGCCAGCGGCTGCAACTGCAAAACCTGTTAGAGGATCATAAGCACTATTTTACCAACCTGGTTCAGCAGCTTGATCGCTACGTAGACCTTTTCCCGATCCACCCCTATGTCATCGACGTTTTTGAACAACTGCCCTATTTTGAGAACCGGGGCATTATCGGCTTTGCCGTGAATAATGTCAAGCCTATACTGGCCGAGGCCGCCCCCTGCTTCATTACGTATGACCGGGTGTTTGACCTGATCAGCCAGACCCACGAAATCCGCAACCTGCCCGAGGTCAACCGGGTGGTCAACGTCATCCACACCCTGCAAGCCAAGGTGGATTTGCTGGACGCCCGTTACCGGGCTGACGCCAAAAAGCTGATCAAGGCCCTGGCTGTGCTCAGATTGCTGGGCGGCGACAAGGATAACGGGGCCACCTCCCAGGAATTGGCCAACACCCTCTTCATCACGCCCCCCGGCCGGTTGCTGGTCGAACCGGACATGGCCCGGGATAACATCGAGCGGATTATGAAGAACATCCGCGAGGTCACCGTTGGCCAGTACATCGACTATGCCCAAAATCGCTACTACCTGGACCTGGAAAAGATCGACGACTACGATGCTATGATCGAGAAGAAGGCCCAGGCGGTGGTCGATGAGCAGGAGATCAACCTGGCCTTCCGCCAGATCGTCGAGACCGAACTGGGCTTCAAAGAGGCCAGGCCCCTGGTCGCCGGCCTGAGCCTCTACGACGATACGGCCCCCTGGCCCTCCCGCCGGGCCTTTCGACCGGGGATACTGGTCATCGGGCTGCGCTCCGATGGGGCCAACGTCACCCGGGGCGACTACCGCTTTGTCTTGCAGGGTCCGCTGGCTACCGGCGTCGTGGGCCAGACCCGGCAAGACGAACTGGTGTTGGCCGTGAATTTCAGTGACGAACTGACCGGTTTGCTGACCCGTGCCCGCGCCGCCGAACTGCTGGCCCGGGAAGGGGTCCACAAAAAAGTGATGGCCAGGCTGCAAAAAGAGGCGGCAGAGAGTTTTAAAGATAAGTATCTGGCCCGGCTTCTGGCCAGCGGCTATGCCGTGCAGGGCGGACACCAGACCCCGCTAACCGACCTGCCCGCCAGCCGCCCGCTTAACACCCTCTCGGATGTGTTGGACCACGTGAAGGGGGCGCTGCTCGATCCCTATTTTGCCGAAAAGTACCCCCACTATCCGACCTACCGGACGCTGATTACGGCTATGAACCTGGCCAGTGAAGTCACCCGCGCCCTGCAAGCCTTAACCCGGCTGACTACCCAGCAGCTTGACCTGAACAGCCGGGGTTATCTGGAAAGCTTTGGGGCGATCAAAGAGGGCCACTTCAGCGCCGGCCATTCACCGGCCTGCAACCTCATCCTGGAGCGGGTTACGGCCAATGACGCCACCGGTAAAGTCACCGCCCTGGACGACCTGCTGCGCGAGTTTGCCCGGCCACCCTGGGGCTTGCCCCCCGAAATGGTTTACCTGCTGCTGGGCACGCTGGTCTTTAACGGGTATCTCATTTTCGTACGCCAGGGTGGGGCGCGCCTGCATGCCGGCGACGTAGGGCCACTCTTTAAACAGGGCCTGGAGATTTTTGAGGAAATCCGCTACCTGGAACGGGATAAAGACATTGATGCCGAGGGGACCGCTGCCCTCTTCACCCTTTTGGGTCTACAGCCGGGTCTGGTGCGGGATAAAGACAGCCGCACCGAAGCGGTGAAGGAACTGCGGGAACGGGGACAGATCCTGAAAAGTGAGCTGGCCTCGGTGCGGACCGGCATCCAGACGATCTTAAACGAGTCGCTCAATTTTCCTGAGCTACCCTGGCCCCACATTCAGGCGCTCCAGGGCCGGTTGGCCTGGTTAGACTCCCCGCTCGATCAATTTGCCTCGGCCAGTACCGTTGCCAGCCTGGGCAAGCTGGATACCGGCCCCGGTTTTCGCCAGACCCTGCAAGCAGGCCTGGCCGATTTGGAGACTCTGAACGGCTTTTTGACCGATTGGCATGAGGGCCTGGGTAAAGGCTTGAAACACCTGACCGAAGCGGTGGCCATATTAACCCAATTAGAGCCGCTGGCCACCGGCCGCGAGGCGACAACCATTGCCGATTTGCGCCGGATTGCCGGCGACAGCCGGGCCATTTACACCGAGGCCAGGCATCTGCTCAAGGCCGACCAACGCCGCCCGCTCAAAGGCAAGCTGGCTCAATTCCAACAAAAGTATAAGCAGCTTTACTACGGTATGCACGAACGGATCGTGGGCAACCAGGCTCCCTGGGATCAGATCGCCGCCTTGCGCCAGGCAGACCGCTACCAGGCCCTGAACCGGCTCAAAAGCCTGCCCTTTATCTCCGGGGTCGAGTTTAATCTGCTGGCCCTGGAACTGCAAAACCTGGAACAGCAGCGTTGTCAGGAGTTTAACGCCGGGGTGCTGGATAGCTTTGTCACCTGCCCCTACTGCCGCTTTCCCGACAAGGCCGGTCACCTGGCCGGCTTACCGGCCCGTTTACAGGAAACTGAAAAGCGTCTGGCCGAACTGCTCAGCCGCTGGCAGGAGCAGCTTTTCAAAGAGCTGCCCGACCTGACGGACCGTCTCGCGCTGCTGGCGCCGCCCCGTCGGGCCTTGCTTGAAGACCTCCAGACTCGCGGTGAACTGCCCGAAACCATCTCCGCTGAGCTGCTGGCCGCTCTGGAAGAGTTGGCCAGCGACCTGCAGCCGGTCGAACTGGATTTGAGTGACCTGGCCCAGGTCCTGCTCAAGCAAGGGAGCGCTTTGACCGTGGCCGATCTCCGCACCGCCCTGGACAGCTACCTGACCACCCGGCTCAAAGGTTATAATCCAGATTTGGTGCGGATCAAGATTGTCTTGCCGGAGAATAAAACGTAACAATGAGCAGATTTAACCTCAGATCCATCTCAATTAGCAAAGCATCGGTTCGCGGCTGTTGGGCATTCATCCTGGTCATCTTCGCTACGATTTCCTGGCAGCCGGCTCAAGCACAGGCGGGACTTATCTTTGACGATAGTGGACCGGACGATATGCGGTTGAGCAATGACCACTACGAACTGACTCTCAGCAAAACAAATGGCGCCATTTTGAGCCTGGTAGATCGGAATACCGGGAGCAACTTGACCCTGGGTTCTCGGGGGGGGTGCCTGTGGGGAGCGGTCTTCCCCGATGATTCACCTGACTATGTAGGTGGCTGTTATTACAGTGATACCGGCCCTAATCTTTTTGATTACACCTGGAACCCGTTCCAATCAACCTTAACTTTAACCTATACCTGGGATCCCGGTAGCACGCAACGGGTAGATGCTGTCCTGACCCTGACCGCCAGTTCGGACCATTTTTTCGATTTGCAATTGACGGTTGAAAATCAGTGGGGCGGGACTCTGCAAAACGTTCTTTTGCCCTCTGACCTGCTTTTTGCTGACGAAGATGTTAAAGCCGCCTATGGACCTTTCCTGATGCCCGGGGTCCGCTTGAAATCGGGCTTTTTCACCGGCGACTACAGTTACGTCCCTACGTACCCCAGTGATGGGGCCTTCGCTGACTATCTGGCCATGAACGTATCGGGGGGTCAACTGGCCTTTTACACCATCAATCCATCACCAAATCCAATCCAACCGGTGTCGATAGGCTTCATCGATGATGACGCCATAAACCCCAATACCTTCTTCTCCTACCACAGTTTTCATGCCTGGATCCCCCATGGACAAACGTGGGTTGGACCTGTCCTGCGGGTCCACGTGGGCCAATCACCAGAACAGACGATTTTGGCCTATCGGCAGGAGAATGGTATTGCCGGTTATCCTTCTCTGGCTGATAAGCTGGGAACGAATCTGGAACCATTACTTCGAGCGCCATTGATCAAGGCCGATACTCACCGGCCGTTTCAAGAGTGGATTCCAGAACTGGATCTGCTGCCCACCCCCTCTCTGCTCCATCCCGTTGGTTTTCAACCAGGCGGCCACGACGAAAATTATCCTGATTTTCTGCCGCCCGATCCAAATTGGGGCACCACCGCTGATTTCCGCGCCCTGGTTGAGGCCGCTCAGGCGCGTGGCTTGTTTGTTATGCCCTACATCAATCCTACTTGGTGGGACGATGAGTCGCCAACCATCCAGAATCTCTCCCCCCTGACCATTGCTGATATCGCTGCCCTGGATGAGACGGGACAGCCACTCTATGAAACCTACGGGGGGCGGGGTGGCTATGTAGTTTCGCCCCAGGTGAATTTTGTCATCCAACGTCTGGATCAATTGATGGGGCAATGGCTCAGTGAAGTACCGGTAGACTGTGTCTTTGAGGATCAGATTGGGGCGCGGCCATGGCTACGAGATTTTAATGCCTCGGCCCCCAATCCCCTGGCCTACAGTGATGGCTGGCTGGCCCACACACGTACCTATGCTGACCGGTGCGTAATGACGGAGATGGGCTGGGACCGGTTGGCCGAAACCGAGATTGGCTTTCATGGCAGCCTGCTTACCTGGGCTCGCGAGTTTGACTATGCCAATCAGCATTGGGGGGCGGGCAATTGGGAACCATACCCCTTGGCGATCTGGCTCTTTCACGACAAAGTACTGTTGTATCAACACGATCTGTCACACCACACGATGAGCGCCGATCGAGGCGTGCTCACCTGGAACCTGGCTTTCGGCACGATGCTCTCCTATGATTGGCAATGGTCCGACAATGATCCTCTGAACAATCCCTGGCTGGACCTTGTCGCCGTATTACAACGATCTGTTGTGGCCCGTACCGCCGGTGTTTCGCTGACCGGCTACACTGAAATTAACGCAAACGTAACCCAGAGCACCTTTGATGATCTAGCAGTGATTGCTAACTGGCACCCAACACTTACTTATCTGGTAGATGGACACCGGGTTGCGCCGGCCGGTTTTCTGGCCCGTAGCCACAACGATAGCGTTCTGGCCGGTGTCTTTACCAACTATTTTAACGGTAGTGTGCTTTCATCTGGGGAGCACTATCTGGTTATCGAACGAACGCCCCACGTGGTCACGGTCTACCAGCCCGTTGGGGCCGACACCGTGCTATCCGTAACTGCACCCGATGATTGGCAAGCGGGTGAAACACTCCACGTCCGGGCCTTTGAACCGTCAGGTGATTTCCTGGACGACGTCGGTTTTTGGATAGAAGGCCGGCAGGTCAAATTTATCTATCGCCAACAACAGGCTAACCAACCGGTCGGCTACTACCAGTTGGTCAACCCAGAACCAGTCAGCTCGTCCAAGCTCTATCTACCCTTGATTAACTCTCAGTGAAACTATTTTTGAAATTGCCCGGTCGTTGGCCGGTGTTACTGCTAAGAAACAAATTGCTGCTCGGTGTGGACCACAGTCCACGCCACACATCGCCGGACTGTGGTCCGGCTAGAGCGACTTGACGTTTCTGGCCCATTGAAGACCTGGCAGGTCTGGGCCGCTGATTAGTAAGCGTTCAGCTTAAATCGTAAATCGTCAATCGTCAATCGTAAATCGAATAATGTCAGACCAAACACCAATCTTTGTCGGTCGTCAGGTCCAATTTGAAAAAGAATTTGACAAAACCCGCCAGCGCATCGCCGAGGTCGAGGCCAAACTGGCCGAGCAGGAAAACGGAGCATAAACTACCAAGACAAAGCGCAGAGAAAAAACTCCGTGCCCTCTGTGCCTCTGTGGTTCTTTTGCCAAGCAATGGAGTAAACAACCGTGACCAACAAAGAAACCGCCTCAACCGGCGATCTAATCGAAGCACTGTGCGAACAAGAACGCCACCCCGACCTGGACCTGATCCGGGCCTTGCTAGAGCGAGGGGATGAGGTTGTGCCTGCGCTCATCGATATCGTCGAAACCGACACAAGCTGGCCGCAGATACACGCGGCCCTGCTGCTGTGCGAACTACGGGCCGAGGCAGCCCTGCCGGTTTTGCAGCAGGCTATCAGCAGCCCCGAGGGAGGGGACCTGGCCGATTGGCTGGCCGATGACGCCCTGGAAAAATTCGGCCCGGTCGCACTCGATATGTTAGAGACGGTCGCCACCGATAAAGAGGTAGACTGGTACGCTCGCGCTATGGCCTGCCGGGTCATGATGGTCGTCGCCTATCGCCATCCCGAAACCTACGACCGGGTGACCGCCTTTTTACGCGGCCTGCTGCCCGACCCCGGCCTGGACTGGCGATCATATGGAAGTTATGAGGCTGTCAAGGAAGCCGTGGATGATCCGCAAGTCTGGACTTCGGTTGTAGGGAGTCTGTGTGATTTGCGTGACCCCGAAGCTTACGATCTCATCGGCCAACTGTTTCAAACGGGTCTGGTTGATGAAATGGACATCGACCGGGCCTCTTATCAGGCAGCCTATCAACGCCTTGAGCCACCGGCCAGCTTCCGGCAAAAGCCCGGAGATTTGTTAACCCGCTATGAGCGCAACCGGCCTCGATCTACTCAACCCCCAAAAAAGAGGAACCTGTGGAGTAAACTATGGAAAAAGAAGTAACCTGCAACTGTAAATCTGGCTGCCAGAACAGACGCTGCGCTTGCCTCAAAAACAATGAGCCTTGCGGTGAAGCCTGTGGCTGTATCGACTGCCAGAACCCGCTCAATGGCGTAGACGTAGAGGCTTTATCCATCTGCGCCATCCAAAACATTGAGATTTATAAGAGCCTCACGGCAGAAGAGTTGGCAGAAGAATACGAACTACCCTGCGAGTGTGAATCTGTCCCGCTCAGGCAGCTTCTAAAAAGCTATACCTGCCGGAAATGTAAAGAGAGCTACTGGTACTCTTTTTGCTGGGACGCTATAGTTCAATATGGCGACACCTGGCACTGCGAAGTGTGCAATGCCTGTCGAGACTGGCGAGAGTGGCACTGCCGGCGATGCAATAAATGTACTTACGGTATCACCTTCCCTTGCCAGCACTGCGGCGCACCCAGAAGGTATTAGGTTCTGTTGACATTTGCCTAAAAATGTCATTCCGAGGAGCGCAGCGACGAGGAATCTCCAGCAACGAGGACAAATTCAAGGCGAAATAGGAGATTCTTCGCTCCCTGTGGTCGCTCAGAATGACATAATCCGAAATGTCAACACGCCCTAG
>DAOUMU010000360.1:0-33219 GCA_034409055.1 Anaerolineae bacterium | reverse complement strand
CCTGCTACCTTGCTACTCTGCTACCTTGCTACTTTGCCACCCTACACCCTGCACCCTGCTACCTGCTACCCTGCGATTCATCATTCTCCGTTTCAGGAAACCAGCGGTCACTCATACCGGAGACGATATCCGTCATCCGTTTTACCAGCCAGGCAAAGACAGCCGAAACTATCACAAAAATGACCACGTGGGCCACGGGAGGCAAGCCTATTTGCTCCGCCCCTCTGACCAGCAAATAAATGAGTACTCCAAACAGCCCCACGGCTATAAAAGCCAGAACGATTAGCAGGAGGATCGATGGCCAAAGCGACAGGGGAGCTTTTTCAGTTGTTTTGCTCTCATCGTGACCAACAGGTTGATTCATCCCTGTAATCATAGCCTGACCAGGCATTTTGGCAAGAAATGTAAAGATAAATAAGAAACAAAATTACATCTTTCTTTGAAAAAGGTATTGACAAATACGTAATTTTGTGATATACTAATTTACAATTACACGTAATTCGATAACAATCTTTTAGAGATAAGGAGATACAAAATGGCAGAAAAAAAGGAAAATGGGAACGGGCCAGAGGAAGTTGTGGTGGAAACCGTAGCTGAAGAAGGCGGTGAGACCAAAACGGATCACAAAGCTTCGGCCAGCAAAACGATTAATGAGGCCATCAGGCAGGTCGAGAATTTGGGTAAAGCCCTGGGCAGTGCCCTGCAAGACCGGGCGAATGTGGTCATGGTGAGGGTTAACGACGATAGCTTAAGCTATCTCGACATGCTGGTTGAGGCGGATGTGACCAGGAGCCGCTCCGAGAGCGCTGCCTTCCTGATCAACGAAGGCATCAAAGCCAACGAGACGCTCTTCAACCGAATCCGCGAAATCACCGACCAGATTGCGGCCCTGAAAGCCCAACTCCGTGAAGCCGTTCGCGTCGAAGAGGAATAACTGTTTGCACCCCACCAGGGGTGCTTGAAATCCCTCCTTCACTTCCCCTCTCCCAACCTGTGACCAGAGTTCAGGCCAGCTTTGGGAGAGGGGTCCTCTTAGTTACCGGGCGGATTGACAAAATCGTAGCGAAATTCCACCAGCAGAAACTGATCCGGCCCCAGCCGCACTTTTAATTCAGCCAGGTCCACCAACTCGACGATATACTCCCCTTGAGCCAATCCCCCAAACTCAGTGGCATATTCCCCTAACTCTGGCTTGGTACCGGTTAATTGGACCGGGCTCTGCCAGCCACCGCTGCGCAAAATAACGGGATGATCTTTTAGCCCGGCCGCCCGCACGCCGATGGCCCCGGCCACGCGGTCAACCGTTTCTACCACCCGGCCCTGCCAGGCAAACGCGGGTGTCGGGGAGGGGGTCGGCGTGGTTGTAGCCGTGGCGGTTGGTTGAACGACACTCACCTGTATGGGCGGAGCCGTGGCCGTGGCTACGACCAAGTCGCTGGGCCGGGCCCCCTGTCCCACAACTGATGGTGACTGGGTCAAAGCCTGGGTAGCGTAAGTAGCACTGGGCGAAAACTCTATCTCGGCCAACCCCAGCCCATCAACAAACAACCTCTGCCCGGCTCCGGTATTCAAGGCCTCAACCAGATACACCCCGGGACTGAGCTGGCCAAACTCACACACTAAACTGCCCAAAACCGGATTGGGTACCACCTCACAAAATCGTTCCGTACCTCGCCTGGAGCGTAAAGCCAACACCTGACCAACCCGACCGGTCACCCGCACCCGAATGGTCCCTTCCGATTTGGGCACTGCTTGGGGACCGTTGGTATTTTTGTGCAAACGTGCCTGCCAGCCAATAATGCCCGGCGGCAGCACCTGCAAATCAAAAACCACCCTCACTTCTTCATGGTCAAAAACGGTTACCGGTAAGCTCAGGCCCAACCCTTCCGGGGCAACGATATACTGGCCGGCTGATAGATTTTTTATGGCACAGGCGTCCTGCCCCTCCGTGCCTTGCCCGGTGATACAGCGCCGCTCGTCGATGCCACCCCCGGTGGGCCGCAAGCGGATCGGTAAACCTTGAATGCCCAAAACTTTGACCACGATCGCGGACGACTCAGGACCGGTATCTTTGCGCTCTTCGACCGTTCCCAGCCAATGGGTGACCGAGGTGGGGCTGGGCAACGGGGTGGCGGTATGAGTCGGCGTCGGGCTGATGGTCGGACTGGGTGTATCGGTTGGCGTAGGGGTAATAGTAGAGGTTGGGGTGTCGGTCGGCGGAGCAGGGGTATCAGTGACCGTGGCGGGTAACATCCGCGTAGCCGTGTTTGTCGGGATGGGGGTCGGTGACGGGGCCAGCGGATGAAATTCAACCCGTGTCTCAGTGTTGGATTTTAACTCTACCTCAAAACGACTGTTCAAACCCAGGGGTTCGATAATGTACTTGGCCGGGGTTAAGCCGGTAAATTCAACCACATCTGGACCGAGTTCGTCCGGTTTTTGACCGGTATTGGCCGTATTGATGACTTCAGCCAGCGTAGATAGACGCACCGGATGACCGCTGAGGCCCACTACCTGTACCAGTAAGCGAGAAAATGGAGCGCCAATACCCCACGTCTCACTGACCAATCGCCCTTCCCAGACCTGGCCCTGCAACGCTGTCGGGGTGGCCGTAGGCATATTGACCCGGGTGGCTTCCCTCACCGGAATCTGGACAAACTCTATCACGGCCAGATTATAATTGTCGGCCTCGACCGGGATACTCACCCCCAGCGAGGGGACGCTCACCAGCCACGTTCCTTTAGTCACCGGGGCAAATTCGGCAGTGTAGGGACCGTACTCCGGCTTGCTACCCGACACCCCGGTAATCAGTTCGTCGTCGCTGCGCAGCTCTATAGGCACTCCCACGATACCTTCCACTTTGACCCTAAAGATAGAGCCATCTCCCTCGGTTACGCCCAGGGTATTGCTCACCTGACGACCGACCCATACTTTAGACTCAGGCGTAGGGATGAGCGTGGGTGTAGCGGTAACGGTAGGCTGGGGACGTGGGGTAGCGGTCCGGGTGGGCAGGGTATCGCCGGTGGATTGAGCTGCCACAGCCGGAGTAGACCATTCAACGGGCAAAAGCAAGCCCATCACTAACGGTCCAAAGGCAATTAACAATAGTATCAGGAGATGTTTTGCCTGACCTTTTCTGACCAAAGAATAACCATCCCTTCACTATCCGATACGGGGAGAGAAACCAGGTTTTTTGTCGTCTGAACCAAGCTAATCATTGCTTTTTGAACATTCTGGAGCACCAAAAATGCCTTAGCAAGCGAAAAACCTGGTTTCTGATTTCCAATGTCGGGTAATCAAATGACCAATATTATTATACGCCTGGTGGCCAGATTCCTTCAAGCTGATGAGGCAAGGTTGGGAGCATTTCAGTTTTGGAGCGAGTTATAAAAATAGGCTCTAGTTTTGCTTGCCTCCATCTTTGTTTCAGGCTACAATCACCTAAACTAGGTGGAGGTTAGCATGGAAGTTTTAGGCATTGACATTGGTGGCTCTGGCATTAAAGGAGCCCCGGTGGATATTGAAAAGGGGGTATTGACGGCAAAGCGTTACCGCATTCCAACGCCTCAACCCTCTGTGCCCGATACGGTTGCCGTGGTGGTGGCTCAAATAGCCAAGCATTTTGCCTGGAAAGGTCCAATTGGCTGTACTTTTCCGGCGGTGATCAAAGATGGGGTGGCCTACAGTGCAGCCAATGTTGATAAATCCTGGATTGGTATCAATGGCGAAAAAATACTGAAAAAGAAAACTAAATGCCCGGTTTTGTTACTTAATGATGCCGACGCAGCCGGTATCGCCGAGATGGAATTTGGGGCAGGCAAAGGCCGTCAGGGGGTGGTCATTGTGCTCACTTTTGGCACCGGCATTGGCAGCGCTATTTTTGTCGATGGCCATCTTGTGCCCAATACCGAGTTTGGGCATATGGAGATACGGGGTAAAGACGCCGAGGATCGGGCGGCGGACCGTATTCGCCAGGAGGAGGAGCTAAATTGGAAAAAGTGGGCCGGTCGCATCAACGAATTTTTGGGACGAATGGAAATTCTCTTCGCCCCCGATCTGTTCATCATCGGTGGTGGTGTGAGTAAAAAGTGTGACAAATTTTTACCTCTGTTGCAGACCCAGGCCGAGATTGTTCCGGCCCAAATGCGTAACGAGGCGGGCATTATCGGAGCGGCGATGGCCGCAAAAACTCTCCTCTAACGTGGTATGGTCATCCGGGGAGTGAAGGTTTTTGGCTGGATTTAAGGAGAGAGCAAGATGAGCACCCACGGCGTAAGGCCCACTGTCATGCTCTTGGATGATGAGCCAATCGTATGTGAACTGTTACAAGTATACCTGGAGCAGAATGACTATACAGTCTTGACCGCCGGCAGTTATAAAGAATTCATCAAGAGGATGACTGACTGTGATGCCATCTTGTGTGATATTATTCTCCCCGGTGATAACGGTTTGCGAGCCCTGGCCTGGGCCCGTAAGCACTACCCCAACACGCCCGTCATTATGATGACCGGCGCCCCAACCTATGAAACAGCCGCCGAAGCTATTCGCCTGGGGGCCTATGATTATCTGGCCAAACCAATTGACCACGATGAATTGTTAGCCACCCTGGCCCGTGCCATCCAGCATCGGCAATTGGCCCTGGAAAAAGAGCGGCTGGAGGCGGAAAATGAAGTGTATCGGCTCGAACTGGAGCAACGTGTGGCAGAACGGACTCGCGCCCTACGTCACTCCCAGGAGTTTCTGTCCACCCTGACCGAGACGATGGCCGACGTTGTCTTTAGCCTCAAAATGCCCGGTTATTGTATTGAGTACGTCAACCAGGCTGTCACCCAAATATTGGGTTATCAGCCAAAAGAACTGTTGGGCCAAACCATCGAGATTTTGTATCCCAGTCAAACCAGCTTTGAAGCTTTTATCCAGAAACAAGCCACGGCCATCGCCGCTGGACAAAACCAAACCCGTCTGGAGCAATTATTGCAGCGGGCAGATGGTCAGCCAATTTGGACTGAAATTGCTACCACCTTTATCTACACCGATGGCCAGGTCTCTCAACTGATTAGCGTGGTTCGCGATATCACCCACCGGAGTCTATTACTAAGCGTTGTGGCCCATGAATTGCGGGCTCCGTTGGCCTTGCTCACCGGCTTCTCCGAGGTGTTAGTGGACGATGTGACGAACATTGACCGTGAAAGTCTTACCAAATATCTGGGAACGATAAACAGAGTCTCCACCCGCATGGTGAAGATGCTGGATGAGTTACTGGATGTGACCACGATTGAGTTGGGGAGAGGCTCACCGGAGATTGAACGTCTGGAGTTGAATGATTTTTTAAAGATACAGGTCGACGATTATCAACACCTCGCTCGTCAAAAAAATATTACCCTTAAGGCCAGTTTACCGGCAGAGCCCCTTGTCTGCCAATGCGACCTGGTTAAAATCAGCCAGGTTGTTTCCAATTTTATCGATAATGCCATTAAATATTCCGCCCCCAGGACGACCATTGAGCTTATTGGCCGCAAACAAGGTGGAGATATCTGGGTCGGGGTAAAGGATGAAGGTCCCGGCATCAAGCCAGAAGAGGTCCAATATCTATTTCAGGGTTTTGGGCACATGAAAATCAGTTCCAGGCCAACGGCAGGTGAAAAATCAACCGGCTTGGGCTTGGTTCTTTGTAAAAAAATCATAGAGGCTCACGGCGGGCAAATAGGCGTCGAATCGACCCTGGGGCAAGGATCGACATTTTGGTTCAACCTGCCGGGGGAGTAAGCCCTCACCCCCGTCCTCCGCTAGATGGAACTCAAGAAAATAATCGGGGAATAGATGGCCGGGCATGGGGATGCCCGGCCTACCTCCATTAATTTTTTAACCTTTATGAAGCGGAGGTTAGGGGTAGGTAGTCCACTACTTTCTAATTAGAGAGCGACAGGTCATTTGCGAGGGTTGCTCAAGCTCCATTAATTCCAGAACGGTGGGAGCCACGTTGCCCAAAACACCGTTGGCCAAACGCCAGGTCGATTTTTGTTCGGCCACATAAATAAAGGGGACCAAATTGGTGGTATGGGCCGTGTGGGGTTTGCCGGTATCGTAATCTAGCATTTGATCAGAGTTGCCATGGTCAGCCGTCACCAAAGCCACCCCGCCCATACTGACAGTCGTTTCAACCACTCTGCGCACACAATCGTCAACAGTTTCTGCGGCGATAATGGCCTTATCTAAAAAGCCGGTATGCCCCACCATATCGGGATTAGCAAAATTCACCAGCACAAAGTCATATTGATCCGATTTTACGGCCTCCACCACTGTCTCGGTGATGGCTGGGGCACTCATTTCCGGTTGTAAATCATAAGTAGCCACCTTTGGCGAAGGAATCAGGATTCTATCTTCTCCGGTAAAGGGCTCCTCACGCCCACCATTAAAGAAGTAAGTGACGTGGGCGTATTTCTCGGTTTCGGCACAATGGAATTGTTTTTTGCCCAAATTTGAGAGGGTTTCAGTCAGGCCATTGGTCGGCTCAGGCACCTCAAAAGCGTATTCCGGTTTTTGGTGATCGTAATAGTGCATAAAGGTGGCCATGTTTAAATTCTGCCGCCGACCACCTTGGCCTTCAAAGCCATCAAAATCCGGTTCGATCAGGGCCTTGGTCATCTGTCTGGCCCGATCCGCTCTGAAATTGAAGAAGATAACGGCGTCGTTGTCGTTAATTGTGGCCACGGGCTGGCCCTGGCTGTCAACCAAAACCACGGGAATGACAAACTCATCACTGACATCATCATCGTAAGAAGCCTGAATGGCTTCGGCTGCGCTGCGCGCTTGCTTGCCCTGACCGTAAACTATGGCCTGGTAGCCTAAATTTGTCCGGTCCCAGCGCTTGTCTCGATCCATTGAGTAATATCGGCCGGCAATCGTAGCAATCGTCCCACAACCAATTTTGCTAATCTCAGTCTCAAGTTGCTCCAAATAGCCTGCGCCACTGCGGGGGGGCGTGTCCCGACCATCAAGCAGCGCGTGAATGAAGACCCGGTCAAGGTTTTTACTTTTGGCCAATCTTAGCAGGGCGTACAGATGCTCTTGATGACTGTGGACGCCGCCATCGGATAGCAAGCCGATCAAATGGAGACTACTGTGATGGTCGATCGCGTACTGAATGGTATTGTTGAGGGCTTGGTTCTGATCAAACTCGCCGCTGGCTATCAGGTTATTGATGTAAGTTAAATCTTGAGGCACAATGCGGCCGGCCCCGAGATTCATATGGCCCACCTCGGAGTTACCCATTTGTCCGGCCGGTAAGCCGACGGCATGACCGGATGCTTCCAGGGTGGCACTGGGCCAGTTATTCCAGATGTAATCAAAATAAGGTGTATTGGCCAGGGCAATTGCATTATAATCTTTGCGGGGGTTTAGGCCCCAACCATCCATAATAATTAGCGTTACTCGCATCACTACATCCTTACAACAGTTACAGAGAATTAGTTTTAATAAGGTGTCTGTATAATACCTCAAGTAAGGGGTTGAGGAAAAATTGCCGTTGTAAAAAATTAAAGGGGAAGCCAGCCCTGGCTTCCCCTTGGTTGGTCATTTGAGGGTATATTTAATCCTCGGCCCCTCTAGGCGTGGCCAGATTTTTCTCGGTGGCCCGATCAAAGATGTGAACCTTGTCGGCGTTAAAGACCATCTGCACCTTATCACCGGGACGCAGTTGGGCCCGGGGGTCAACGCGAGCTATGAAGCTTTGCTCATCAGTAGTCATCATGTATACGAAGATTTCATTACCCATCAACTCAGTCACATCGACCGTGGCCTCAATCAATTGCTCATTGACGCCGGCCGGTGTGTATTGCGGATGGTGAATATCTTCCGGGCGCACGCCAAACACAACCTCGCGGCCAATACTCTCCTGGCCAAGTTGCTTGATCTCACTCTGGGGCAAGCGCAGCCGTACACTGCCACAGTCGACATACATTTCGTCGACGGTACCGGTAATGGTACCGCTGAAGAAGTTCATTGCCGGCGAGCCAATAAAGCCAGCCACAAAAATATTGCCGGGATGGTCATACAGACTTTGCGGCGTATCAACTTGCTGCAGCACGCCATCTTTCAGCACCGCAATACGGTCGGCCATGGTCAGTGCTTCCACCTGGTCGTGTGTCACATAGATAAAGGTAGTCCCCAGACGTTGATGTAGCTTGGAAATCTCGGCGCGAGTTTGCACGCGCAGTTTCGCATCAAGGTTAGAGAGTGGCTCGTCAAACAAGAATACGGCTGGGTCGCGCACAATCGCCCGGCCCAAAGCGACGCGTTGCCGCTGGCCACCGGACATTTGCTTGGGTTTGCGATCTAATAGTTGGGTGATACCCAGAATTTTGGCTGCCTCCTGGACACGCTTATCAATTTCACCCTTGGGAGTTTTGCGCAGCTTCAGCCCAAAGGCCATATTATCATACACGGTCATATGGGGATAAAGCGCATAACTCTGGAAAACCATGGCGATATCCCGATCTTTGGGGGGGATGTCATTGACGATTCGATCCTCAATGTAGATGTTGCCCTTCGTAATCTCTTCCAGGCCGGCCAGACAACGCAGGGCGGTAGACTTACCACAACCGGAGGGACCAACCAGAACCAGAAACTCCTTATCCGGGACCTCAAGGTTGAGGTTATTCACCCCGATCACATCACCCCATGCTTTGGTCATATTTTCGTAATATACTCGTGCCATTATATTTTTTCTACCTCCTATACACTACATTAAATTTTTTTGGTTCTTCAGGAATTTCCGTGGTTCTGCTCAAAGGGGATTGACAAATCCCCGTATTTAGTGGTAATGAGCAAGACTATACCACAAGATATGGCCCGGATTTGTCAATCCGGGCCGAGCGCCACGGAAAATCCCAAAGAGCCATTTTTTTATTAAACTCCAGGCCGTCTTGATCACAGCCATAGAGCTAAATCACTAGATTGACGGATAACCAGCGAAGGTTTGAACAGGACATGTTCATTATCTAAGGGTTCTCCGTGTAGCCGGGCAATGAGCATCCGACAAGCCTGCTGGCCCATGGCGTAAGTTGGGCGGCGGATGGTCGTCAGGGGCGGCTGCGAATGCTCGGCCAGTAGAATATTACCGTAGCCAGTTATAGCCAGATCATTGCCAATTTCAAGTCCCTGATCCTGGGCAGCGGCCATAACCCCTAGGGCCACCACGTCATCAGCCGTCATAATGGCGGTCGGCATCTCTGATCTACTTAACAGAATTTGAGCGGCGCGATACCCATCTCCTTGGCTAAAATCACTTTGCTCCAAAAAATTATCATTGACCGGTAAATTGGCCTTAACCATCGCCTCACGAAAACCGGCAAAATAATTGGAGGAAAAAATCAAATCAAGGGGAGGGGTAATGAGTCCAATGCCTTCATGCCCCTGTCCCACCAGGTGTTCTACCATCAACCGGGCGCCTTCAGCCGCATCGTCAAAAACGGTTGGAATATTGTCTGGCAAATTGGCAGCGCCGATAACGACAAAAGGAAACTGTTTTTCAAGGAGCAGTTCAATACGATCGTCTTGCCAACGAGGACGAGCCACAATCATACCGTCCACCCGGCGACTGCTGATCAACCGCCGGTAAGTCCGTTTTTCTAACGGGCCGGGAGTACAGGTCGAAACCAGTAAATCAAACCCGCGTTCAGCGGCCTCATTGGCGATACCGACCAGCAGTTCACTGAAGTAGGGATCAGAGTCTCTAGGAGAAAATACTGGCAGAACAAAACCAAGTGTATCGGTGGCCCGCTTTTGTAAACGTTGGGCCATCAGGTTGGGCGTGTAGCCCATTTCCTTGGCTACTCGCTTCACATAGGCCCGCGTTTCCTCACTAATATCGTCGTAATCGTTTAGAGCCCTTGATACGGCTGCAACCGATTTGCCAACGACTTCAGCAATATCTTTAAGGGTTACCCCCTCCCGGCTGACATTTTTCAGTTTAGAGGGTAGACGCTGGCTCATCAACTTAAACCTTTTAGTGGCGGCGATTATAAACTAAAAGGTTTAAGTTGTCAAATAGGCGAAACTGTTTTGAAACGATGGAAGTCACTTCCAAAACAGCTTCCGGGAAGGTCGTCGTAAGAAACAAAAAAGGCTCGCTGGCAAGAAACCACCGAGCCTTACAAAGTATTATATTAACATCCATAACTATTTAACTGGTCTTAATTCTCACTGAGCCGACTAGCCACTGGAAACCATATAAGCTGTCTGCGCCAGCCGTACGTTGGTCAAAACTTCTAGACCCTGTCAATTATGATCTCCAGCTAGCCGTTGCAATTCCCAATCTGGCACCTCGATAGGGACCTCCTTTCGGCTACTACAGACCCCTCCTTGGGATCTGTTGAAGATATCATACCATTTTTTCTGGATTGAGTCAAGCGATGTGCCTATAGTACTACCCTACGATTACCTGACGCCACTTCGATCAGGGCAAATTTCTCTTGTATATTGTCTGTAAGACCATTTATGGTATAATTGACACAATCCTCTCATTCTGAAGTAAAATTGTGGCTGATCGGGTAGCTGTTCATTGAGCAGGTTGACGGGGATAGTGTTATGTAAAAAAGGAACGGGACAGGAACCCAAATTCGGTTTGAAGTATCGTCATGTCAATTCTCACAGTCCATAACCTGAGTCAACATTTTGGTGGGCAAGATATTTTTTCGGATCTTGATCTCAGCCTTAACCACGGTGACCGGATTGCCCTGGTAGGACCGAATGGTGCCGGTAAGACCACCTTATTACGCATCCTGGCCGGGCTGGAGTTGCCCTCTGCCGGTCGCGTGCAAACGGCCAAGAGATTAAAGATTGGCTACCTTGAACAGCACCCCTCCCTGGTTTCAACTGATGGCAATTTGTGGCAGTTAGCGCTGGGCGCTTTTGCCGAATTGCGGCAACAAGAAAAGCAATTAAGAACCATGGAAATGGCTTTGGCGGAGGAAACTGATCCAGCACGCCACGATGAATTACTCAAAAAATATGGTGAAGCCCAGGCTCTGTTTGAGCATGCCGGGGGCTATAGTTACGAGCAAACCATCCAGCAGGTGTTAACCGGCCTGGGCTTTGAGCCTGAGGATTACCAAACCCCACTGGCCAAATTTAGTGGTGGCCAGCAAAGTCGGGCCCATCTGGCCCGTTTGTTGTTAGAACAACCCGATCTACTGCTGCTTGACGAGCCAACCAACCACCTGGACCTGGCTGCTGTGGAATGGCTGGAAAACTATCTGCAAAACTGGCCCGGGGTGATGGTCGTTGTGGCCCACGATCGTTACTTTTTGGATAAAGTGGCCACCCGGGTTTGGGAGCTATCCTTTGGCACGCTTGAAACTTATCGCGGCAATTTTTCTCATTACGTCCACCAACGCGCCGAGCGTTTTGAACGGCGGCAAAAAGCGTACCAGGCCCAACAGGAATTCATCGCCAAAGAAGAAGAATTTATCCGGCGTAACTTGGCCGGGCAACGCACCAAAGAGGCCCAGGGACGACGCAAGCGGCTGGAACGTGTGGAAAAGCTGGAGCGTCCCCGCGAACACAAAACATTAAATCTACCGCTACAGGCCATCTTACGCTCCGGTGATTTGGTCCTGGCCACACATAATCTGGTGGTGGGCTACCCCGATGACGAGCCGCTTTTTACCTGTCCAGACTTGGAGATCAAACGGGGGCACCGGGTGGCCCTATTGGGGCCCAATGGGGCCGGCAAAACCACCTTTATCAAGACGATACTGAAGCAAGTGAAACCCCGGGCTGGGGCTATTCGCTTGGGAGCCGGGGTATATATCGGCTATTTTGCCCAAACCCACGCCAGCCTTAACCTTGAAGCGACTGTGCTGGACGAAATCTTATCGGTTGAGAATTTGCCCATTGGCCAGGCGCGCAATTACCTGGGGCGTTTTCTTTTTTCCGGTGATGACGTTTTCAAACCGATTGGCACCCTCTCCGGCGGGGAACGGAGCCGGGTAGCGCTGGCCAAGTTAACCCTAACCGGGGCTAATTTTCTTATTCTCGATGAGCCTACCAACCACCTGGATATTCTCTCCCAAGAGAACTTGGAAGGTGTACTGAGCAATTTTAGGGGCACTGTCCTGCTGGTTTCACACGATCGCTATTTTGTCGATGCCCTGGCCACTCATACCTGGGTATTAGAGCCAACTACGAAATCGGTCACGGTTGTAGAGGGAGGATATAGTGATTACCTGGTTTACCGTGAAGCTCAACAGAACGAGGTTCCCAGGAATGGAGCCAGTCAAAAATCAACAAAATCGAAAAACCAAATTAGCCGTGAGCAAATAAAATCAGAAAAACGAGCAGCGGCCAAAAGAGCCCGGCAGATAGCCGAAATCGAGAGCCTCATCGAGACCACTGAAACTGAATTGGCCAAATTGGCCCAAGCATTAGAAGCGGCCAGCTTGGCCCAAGATGTGGGCCAACTACAAAAGCTCGGTCAAGATTATCAAACTACCGAGGCCAAATTGGAAGAATTACTGACCCAATGGACCGAAATGGAAACAGCTTAGGGGCAAGGCCCCGTGCTTGTCCCAAGAGGAGAGAATAGTCATGCCAGAAAAAGTAGTTATCGGAGTAACCGGCAATATCGCCACCGGCAAAAGTCTGGTTCTGCGCATGCTGCAAGAATTAGGCGCTACGGTTATCGACGCCGACAAGCTCGTCCATCAATTGATGGGACAGGGTGGGCCGGTATATTATGCCATTGTCGAGGAGTTTGGTCGATTTATACTGGATGATAACAGCCAGATTAATCGAAAGAGGTTGGGCAAAATTGTTTTCAGTATTCCAGAGGGGTTGGCTAAACTGGAATCCATTACCCATCCGGCTGTTCGCCAGGAAATCTTAAAGCTTATCGATAAGACCACTACCTCTGTCGTGGCCATCGAAGCTATTAAGCTTTTCGAGTCGGGGTTAGCTGACCAATGTCAAGCCACCTGGGTCGTGACCACGCCACCGGAACTACAACTAAAACGGTTAGTAGAGCGTCGCAAAATGGTCCCGGACCAGGCCCAGCAACGGATTAAGGCCCAATCACCGCCCGAAGAAAAGGTGGCTAAAGCGGACGTGGTGGTAGATAATAGCGGCGACCTGGCCAAAACTTGGGCTTTTGTGAAAAAGCAGTACACAGCCCTGGTGCAAGCGGATGTTGGCGCCACTCAACCTGCCCCGGCCGAACCGGCAGTGGTGACTAAACCGGCCCCTGAAGCAGCCGTCCCGACGGCTCAGGTGAGCGTGGAAGACGTTTCCGTCCGCCGGGCCAAGCGGGCAGACCTGGAAGCAATGACCAAGTTGATAGCCATTGGCACCAAAGGCGCGCTTGCCCCGGATATTGGCCAAATGATGGAGTCGCTCTTTTCCAGAGCCTATCTGGTGGCTGTAGCCAACGATTACGTGGTCGGCATTGCCGGCTGGCAAACGGAAAATCTAATCGCCGGTCTGCAAGATTTTTACATGTTGCGTGATGATTTGTGGCCCAGTGTCGGTAAGCAAATGTTAGATAAGATTCACGAGGAAATTGACAGTCTGTCGTGTGAGGTGTCTCTAACTTTTGTGATGGAGCAAGCCGGACCAAAGCCGATAGAATTTTTCGAAAGCCAGGATTACCAGCAAATTGAGGGCAAAAACTTGGGCTACATGTGGAAAGACGCTGCGGTGGAATGGCAGCCAGAAAATAGCGTGTTGCTCTACAAAAAACTGCGCGAGCAACGAATTATGGTGCCAATGTAGTAGTCACCTAAAAACAGATAGCAATTTTTGTCTGGAGAGAAATGAATGGAAGCAATTAAAAGGTTTACCAGCAACCATCCTCAAATAACTTCCTGGATTGTGCTGGCAATAGGTATGGTGATTATTTTAGTCTGGTCGGCCAGGGACGTGGGCTTTACCGGTAGCCAATGGACAGCGCTGGTGATTACCACCATTTTACTGGCCGGGGCCTGTGTCTGGATCATCGGCTGGGAAGACGACGAAGATGGGCTAGAAGAGGCACCACAACAGCCTGAAACAGAGGTCGACGAGACTGAAACTGAGAAGGAGGGTAACTAATCAGGTCGAATTTGGATCATGCCAGTAGGCAAAAATCAAAAAAGTCGAATGGGTAGCGAGGTTTATCTCAATTCAATCTTCTACCGCTTCTAGTAAGCTCTTATCTAACCCGCTTGCCTCAAAATGCACGCGTCCTATCTCCTCTAATGTGACCAGCGTTTCATTCTCAGGCGTCCAAAAAAAGCGGGCGCTTTGAAAATCCTGGGTCAAACGCCCCTCCAGCAAAAATGGCTCGCTAATTGGCAAGCCAAACTGAACACTTCCGCCGTGGGTGTCAAAGTAGTGCAGGAAATCACCGCTGACCGTATGGCCAACTTGGGGAAAGTAACGACGGTTGGGGTTGTCGGACCGGGGAATATGGGTCGTCGAAATGGGTGGTTGACGGCGATGCAATAGATCACCCAACCAACCAATCGTAATGTGATAGGCCGGCTCATTTTCAGGGTGACATTCCAGCCGGCCTTTCTCAAAATATTGCACCGTCCAGCCATCAACCACAATCTCCTCAGTGAGCGGATAGCCCAAGCGCTCTACCCCTCCGTAGAGATTAAAAAAGTGTAAAAACTCACCTTGCACTGTATGCCCGGTTTCTGCAAAATAGTAACTCTCCACGATGTCCGCATTGGATGCTTTTTGGTCAGTACAAGCGACCAGGGTCAGGATGGCCATTGTCAAGGTAAGCCAGTATTTCATCGTCAAAGTTTTACCTGATTAGTCAGCGGGGCATAGGGATGCTCCACCAGTTTCGTAGCGGGGATTAGTCTACCAGAGATAAACCCAAGGCGCAATAGAACAAAGGGACATTTGTCGACCGAATGGGGCAAAATATATCCCCGATAAAATCTGAGTAATTCATGTGACACGAAGGAAAGAAATTATTATAATGGAGGGTGTTTTCGCTTTTATGCGCTTCGAAAACATCCTGGTAAACTCATTTGCCTGTTTCTGCAACGTAGTTTATAGTAACATTATGTCAACTATATAAAAGCTGAGAATTATGGCGGTATTAGCCCGTTCCGGAACTGAACACTTTGGTCTGCGTCCAATGGAGCCAATGAAAGATTTAGCTGGGGTGGCCGACCTGATTGAAGAAGCATTTGCCGATGATTTGGATCGCTCTGGACAAAGCGCTTTGCGGGAATTACGCTGGTTAAGCCGCTTAAAACCAGTTTTGTGGTGGATGGTGACCTTTAGCCCTGACTACAGCGATTTTTTGTCCGGTTTTGTTTGGGAAGAGAATGGCAAAATTGTCGGCAACATTACCGTTAATCGTACGTCGTCCGTTTCTCGACGTTGGCTGATTAGTAATTTGGCCGTGGCAAAGAACTATCGAGGGCGAGGTATCGCCAGGGGGTTAATGTATGCCGCCCTGGAACTTGTAGAGGAGTATCATGGTTCGTCTGTTTCCCTTCAGGTTCGAGCTGATAATGAGCCAGCGAGACATATTTACAAATCTCTTCGGTTTGAGGTGATTTCTGGTGTAGCCCATTTGGAGCTTAAGCGGGTACCCAAAGTAGAGGTCCTGCCTCTGCCCCGAGGCGTTGTCCTGCGGCCCCGAAATTTTAACTGGCAGGATGATCGCCATGCCTATGAGTTAGCCAGCGCGGCGACACCAGCCTCAAAACAAAAAGAGTGGCCTTTGCGCCAAAGTCGCTTTCATCTGGGTACCGGTGAGCGTTTAAAGCGATCTTTTTGTCAAATCATTAGCGGTGGCTTGTCAGCTTATTGGGTGGTGGAGGATGGTCATCACTTTGTCGCTATGGTCAACATTGAGCCTAATATTTTGGGACAGAACCACCAGGTTGAAATGGTGGTTCATCCAAATTGGCGCGGCACTTTAGAAAAGTCACTTATCAGTCAAGTCCTGCACCAGTTGTATCGATGGCGTAAGCGAACCGTTGTCATTAAGCAGTCTATTGACCACGTTGAGGCGATTGAAACCTATAAGGAATTCGGATTCCGGGAGGAGCAGACTCTCCTCTGGATGAAGCGGAAAATGTAAAACTGATACTTACAGAATGATGTTAGATTTATCGATAATCATTGTAAATTATAATACCTGCAATTTACTAAGAGATTGTCTGACTTCTATTGACAACAGCCAGGGCAATCTTCGTTTTAAGGTGATTGTCGTAGACAATGCTTCCGCCGACGGCAGCGTTGAAATGGTTCAAACTGAATTTCTCCATGTTGAGGTAATTGCCAGCCAGGTAAACGGTGGGTTTGCCTTTGCCAACAATCTGGGTTTGCGCCGGGCTGGTTTTGACAATAACGGTTCCTTCAAATCCCAAGCGCCGCGCTATGCCTTACTACTCAATCCAGATACCGTCCTCCCCCCCCCGGCTTTAGCCGACATGATCCGCTTTATGGACGAGCATCCTGAGGCTGGGGCTGCTGGGCCAAAGTTGGTCCGGTTGGACGGCAGCTTGGATTTGGCCTGTCGGCGGGCTTTTCCCAGCCCAGAAGTCAGTTTTTATCGAATGATCGGTCTGTCAAAGTTATTCCCGCGCCATCGCCTATTTGGTCGTTACAATGTGACTTTTGCTGATCCTGATGAATTGATAGAAGTTGACTCTGTCGTCGGCGCTTTTATGATGGTTCGGCGGGAAGCGATTGTCCAGGTTGGCTTACTGGATGAGACCTACTTTATGTATGGCGAGGACATCGATTGGGCTTACCGGATCAAAGCGAACGGTTGGAAAATATATTACAACCCGGCGGTAACCGTTACTCACGTCAAACGGGCTGCCAGTCGCCACAGCACCAAAGCTCGGGTGGAATTTTACCGGGCTATGGATATTTTCTACCGAAAATTCTATGCGGACAAAACGCCATTCTGGCTGCATAGTTTGGTGGTGGTTGGTATTAATTTGCCCTGGCGATTGTTTCAACTTAAACATGGCTTGGTGAGCTTATCAAAAAATAGTTTTACGGTCAAAGGTGATCAATCTGTAGAGGTGTAGCGATGAAGCAACGTGCATCCTTAATATTTGGCCTGTCCCTGGTAATGATAGATGGCTTGATGGCTGGATTGGCTTTTTGGGGGGGATATCAACTTCGCTTGCAGTCGGCCTACGAGAATATTCAGCCATTTTCTGCTTATTGGAGTATGTTATTCGTTCATATCGTGGTCACCATCGGCGTTTTCTTTTTCTATCGCCTTTATCATCGTCAACGTTCTCTATCTTCTATCGATCAATTTTATTCCATCTTCGGTGCAGCCTCGGTCGGTACCATCGTGGCCATTGCCCTGATCTCCTTCTTGTTTAAAAATCAACTTGATTATCCCCGCTTGATGATGGTTTATATCTGGATATTAACCATTCTGTTTACCTCCCTGGGACGAGCCATCCAATCGAGGCTACAATTGATCCTACAAGCGCATGATTGGGGAGAGGAGCGAGTGCTCATCGTGGGCGCGGGTGAGGTTGGGCGCATGGTGATGCAAAAAATTCGGCGATCCCCCAGCCTGGGTTATCGAGTGGTAGGATTTGTGGATGATGATACCGAAGCCAAAGCAGTGCAGGGATGTCCCGTGTTGGGTAAGACAGATGATATTCCAGAGTTGATTGCCACGGAAAAAATCAAGGAAGTCATTATTGCTATTCCCGAAGCCACCCATCACGAAATTCTGAAAATCGTTGGCAAGTGTGACCGAGGCAAGGTTGCGATCAAGGTGTTTCCTAACGTTTTCCAAATTATGGCTGGCGAGGTCTCTATTGGCGATTTAGGGGGACTGCCCCTGTTAACTGTGCGTGATACCGCTTTGCGCGGTTGGCGGTTGACGGTAAAACGAGCAATCGACCTGGCCGGCAGTGCTGTCGGTCTGGTTCTCCTGTCGCCGATCATGATGTTTTTAGCCACTCTGATCAAGCTCGACTCGGAAGGATCGGTTTTTTATACCCAGGAACGGATGGGATTGGACGGAAAACGCTTTATGATGCTTAAATTCCGCTCAATGCGTACCGATGCCGAGACAAACATTGGGCCAGTGTGGGCAGTTTCCAACGACTCTCGGCGCACTCGCCTGGGGACGACCATCCGTCGCTTCTCTATTGATGAACTGCCGCAGTTGATCAATGTTCTTTTGGGCGAAATGAGCTTGGTGGGACCACGCCCAGAGCGGCCCGTGTTTGTAGAGCAATTTAAGCAAAGCATTCCACGCTATATGGATCGTCATAAGGAAAAGGCAGGCATGACCGGCTGGGCCCAGGTCAATGGTTTACGGGGAGACACTTCGATTATCGAACGAACCAAGTATGATTTGTGGTACATAGAAAACTGGTCCCTGGCCCTTGACTTTCGCATCTTAATACGCACCCTGACGAAAATCTTCACAGATCCCACTGCTTACTGATCGCTGGCGTGGGGCTTTTCCTTATTGTTTCACGTGAAACAATTTTCCTAACGCATCCCATTCATACCGTAACGTAAGGAGACAGACTTGTCTCGTATTTGCGATTATGAAGGTAGCCAATACCGGATTGATTTTTGGGAAGACCAAAACCGGGAATACGAAGATCGGGTTGAACGGGTGGCCATGCGAAAATTACTGCCACCGCGCGGAGAGCGCCTGATAGAAGTGGGAGCCGGCTTTGGTCGCCTGACCGATTTATATCAAGGGTATCGCCAGGTTATTCTCACTGACTACGCCCGGACACAACTAGAGCAGGCCCAAGATTATTTGGATGATGATGACCGCTTTATTTATGTGATGGCCGATGTTTACAACATGCCTTTTGTGGATAACCTTTTTGATACGTTGACAATGGTGCGGGTGATGCACCATCTGGCTGATGTTCCGGCTGCTTTGGCTGAACTCCACCGAATCACTGCCCCTGACGGTATGGCCATCATCGAACACGCCAGCAAATTCCACCTGAAGTCCCTGCTTCGCTGGTTACTGGGCCGGCAAGATTGGAATCCGTTCGATCGCCGGCCAGTTGAATTTGTCGAATTAAACTTTGATTTTCATCCGGCCTGGATGCGCCAACAATTTGAAGCGACCGGATTCCGCATAAAAAACATCCGCACCGTCTCCCACTATCGTCTCAATTTGCTCAAACGCCTCCTACCAACTTCATTGTTGGTCACCCTGGATAGTTGGGTTCAATCGACCGGCAATTGGTGGCAACTGACTCCCAGCCTCTTTTTACAAGCCCAAGCGCAAAAATCAAAAAAATTGCCTGTAACAGGTTTTTTCCGCTGCCCCGTTTGTGGCTCTCCGAATCTCTCCCGAACAAAATCAGAGGTTACAGTTGGTGGGGAAGATTTTCTCACTTGCCAGGGCTGCCAACGCCGTTGGTCATTCAAAAACGGTATTTACGATTTCAAAACACCGCACAATTGAGTTGCCATAAAGTTAGTTACTATACGTATTGAAAAATGAGGTTAGTTATGTTATGATAGAGTAACGTTCGGTTACGATTATTATGTAAGGCCGATGATCGGTCGATGTAAGGAGGTTCTGTTATGATGAAATCATCTTCTAAATCCCATAAACTCCTGGCAACCACTATACTGACCCTATTCATTTTGTCCGCCTTTACGCTTTCAGGTTTTACCATTGCCACGATGGATGATCAAGCTGACCGGCAACTGCCTCCCAACGAGGGACCTGGGGCAGGTAGTGCCTACGGCATCCCCAATGCAGGGGGAGAAGATGGAGAGCAATCCGCCGATGAGGAAGAGGAATCCTCGACTGAGCCAGTTAACGTTATTAAAAACGGTGATTTTGAAAAGCCGTGGGAGACTTCTGATGTGGCTCCTGATTGGGAGCCTTACAATAACGGGCGGGCCGAGTTCGGCTGGTACGATGAGCAATGGTTAGAAGCCGTTCACGGTGGCGAACACGCCCAGTTGATGGAAATCTTCCACGTCGAAGCCAACGTCCTTGACCGGATTATCGCTGTTCACCAAACCGTTGACGTAGTGCCTGACGCCAAATATGACCTGACGATCCACGCCCTTATGCGCTCTCAAGCCCCGGCTGGAGATCGAAACAAATATGAGGTTGAAATGCACTGGGGGATTGACCTCCTTGGCGAAGGTAATTATGACAACGTCACAGTATGGCATCCGATGCCATTGACAGAGCAATTCCGTCTCGGCTCAACCGGTAAATTTCCCGAAGACGTTCCTTTATTCTATGAGATCATCACCGGTACCGTTTACACGACCGATACGAATAGAATCACCCTCTTTATTCGGGGTCTCAAAAAATTCTCAACAGGGACAGAAGTAAACTTTGATATTGATAACGTAGCTTTAGTTGGCCCCCCCCCAGGAACTGGGCCGGTGGTAGTCGTCACACCAGAAACGCCTACAACTACCTCTACCGAGGAAAGTAGTAGTTTACCCACCAGTGGGGCCATTCTATCTGAAAATGTCTCCGCCGGGGCGTTGATACTTGGTGGTCTGGTGCTGGTCGTGCTTGGCACAGGGGCCGCTGTTAGCTTGTTACAAAGCCAAAAGGAAAGATGAGGCGTTCGTAAGCATTCAAGGCATACAGCATCGAAAAGCAACATCGAAATAAGGCAAGAGCTACGCAGTTTGTTGCTCGAGTCAAGCGGTTAAGTTAAGTAGGGGCAATTGATCATTGCCCCTCCTTTGTTGTGAATTGACAATAAAACTGCGCGCTCTTGTCCTCTGCTACAAAATGTAGTATACTGGATTGTAAATTACCACTAGGTGTGGTATTTTTATTAATATCTTCATTGTATCAAGATAAATCTTTGCACAAGGGAGTTCAGCGATGAGAGTCTCCTGTTTACAAGAGAACCTGGCCAAGGGCCTGAGCATTGTTAGTCGGGCTGTGGCCAGCCGCAGTACGTTGCCAGTATTATCGAATGTAATGCTGGTCACTGATAATGGTCAACTTAAACTATCAGCTACCAATTTGGAAATCGGCATCAATTGCTGGGTGGGGGCCAAGGTAGCAGAAGAGGGAGCCATCACGGTTCCTGCTCGCTTGCTAGGAGACTTTGTGAACTCTCTGCCTCCAGAACGAATTGATTTGCATTTAGATGAGAGTACTCAAACGCTCAACCTGAAATGCGCCCGTTTTGAATCGAACATTAAAGGGATCGACGCCCAAGAATTTCCGCTTGTCCCTACCGTTTCAGATAGTGAAAACGCCATTAAGTTGGACCCAGAATCACTACGCACGATGATTGATCAAGTCGTATTCGCTGCTGCCACCGATGAAAGTCGGCCTATCCTGACCGGCGTGTTGGTTCAATTTGAGGAGGATAGCCTGACAATGGCCGCCGCCGACGGTTTTCGTCTCTCGGTCAAGTCAATCACCCTAAACCAAAATGTGGCCAGTATGCTAGAAGTGTCCAGCCTGATTATCCCTGCTCGGGCCCTGATGGAACTTTCACGTATCTCCGCTGACCAGGAACAGCCCGTGGAGTTGATTGTCACTCCGGCCCGCAAGCAGATTCTATTTCACCTGGAAGGGATTGACCTGGTGTCACAATTGATTGAAGGCAAATTCCCCGATTACAACCAGATCATCCCTACCGGTTATGCCACCCGCAGCGTCCTGGATACGGCTAGTTTTCTAAAGGCCACACGTGTCTCTCATCTCTTTGCCCGTGACTCAGCCAATATTGTCAAGCTCGAAATTATTCCCAGTGGTGATGAACTGATGAATGGGCGCATTACGCTGATGGCTACCAGCGCCGAGTTGGGTGATAACGTAGCCGAGATAGATGCCTCGATCGAGGGAGATCCGATCGAGATTGCTTTTAATGCCAAATACCTCATTGATGTTCTTTCGGTGATTGATAGCCCCCAGGTAGTCTTAGAAACTAGCGCTTCCTCCAGTCCTGGCGTGGTTCGCCCGATTGGCGATGATCAGTTTACTCACGTCATTATGCCAATGCATATCTCAAGATAAATTGACCTGAGATATAATAGCAAAAAAGGCCGACACCGTTAAGCGTGTCGGCCTTTTTGATATTCTTTTTTTAGTTACCAGCCACGCTCGGCCAGCATTTCTTCCTGGGGCAAAGTACTGACACTAATACCGACCATTGGTTCGCCCAAGTTCTTGCTAATTTCGGCCAGAATTTGGGGATTGTTGTAATGGGTCACCGCCTCGACAATGGCCTTGGCTCGTTTGGCCGGATCGCCGCTCTTGAAGATGCCACTGCCAACAAAGACGCCATCCAGGCCAAGCTGCATCATCATAGCTGCGTCGGCCGGGGTAGCCACACCACCGGCGGCAAAGTTGACCACGGGTAGACGCCCCAACTGCTTGGTCTCTTTCACCAACTCGTAGGGCGCGCCAATTTCTTTGGCATAGGTCATCAACTCTTCATCGGGCATGCTTTGCAGACGGCGAATTGCGCCCATTACGGTCCGGGCATGGCGGACTGCCTCGACCACATCGCCGGTCCCTGCTTCCCCCTTGGTGCGAATCATAGCCGCGCCCTCACCCACGCGGCGCAAGGCTTCACCTAAGTTGCGGCAACCACACACAAAGGGCACTTTGAAGTCGTGCTTGTTGATATGGTGCATCTCATCGGCCGGAGTTAGCACTTCGCTCTCGTCAATATAATCCACGCCGATGGCCTCCAAAATCTGGGCCTCGACAAAATGACCGATGCGTGCTTTGGCCATAACCGGGATGGAAACGGTCCCCATAATTTTTTCAATCAAGCCGGGATCACTCATACGGGCTACCCCGCCATGAACCCGAATGTCGGCCGGGACACGCTCTAAGGCCATCACTGCACAAGCGCCGGCTTCCTCGGCAATTTTGGCATGCTCCGGAGTCACCACATCCATAATGACTCCACCCTTGAGCATTTGGGCCAGCCCCGCTTTCACCCGCCAGGTACCGGGTTCAGCCCCATTCAGATCAACTGCTTTGTTTTTGTTTCCGTTTTGAGTAGCCATTTTTTCTCCTCTACTTCTTCTCTTAAATAATATTATACTAGCCTTCCACTTTACTCTTGGCGATGGGATGGTCGGGATGAACCTCGAGCACCTTCTTGTAAATTTCCATGGCCTCATCCGTCTTGCCTTGCTGCTCAAGAACAGCAGCGGCCACACAGGCCTCATCCGCTTTCATCGCCTCCGGGGTCATCCTACCCCCGAGCATATAGCAAAAGGCTTTATAACCTACTTTAGGCCCATCCTTTACCACAATTTTACGGATGTCGTCAACGGTTTGAGCTTGATTGATCAACTCATCGACGCGCTTCAATTCCGTATAAGAGGCAACAGGGGTGTAAGGTTTTCTAGCCATTTTTTATACCTCCATAAAATATTCAAATTTGATCTATTGATTAGGGTATGTTTCATTTCGTCTGTAGGACAATTTGCTAAATTGCCTCGGAATAAATTAGCAGCTTGTTCTAAGACTCATCTGAAACATCCCATTGATTAGGCACCATCTTGAATGTATTTAAAACCGTATTTAAGAGACAACTCGGCCTTTGTTAGCTCCTGGCCAAGATAGGCTGCATGGCGTAATTCAGTTATCCAACCATTAGTAATCATCGTTGTATAAAGCGTTCGTGCATTCGTACCTTCAATGATTCTCAATAGAGTGTTGTCGTAGGCATAGTGTTCAACACTAATCAGCGCTTTGTCGGCCAACGGAATGATAACAAAGTAGCCGGCTTGATCCATTTTCACCGTGCTGCTCGGTTCGGTTGCGATGATCGTCGGTGCTGTTGAAACTGATATTGGTTGCGGCGACTCAGTACAATCGCTACAGCCGCACGAAACAACAGCCGTTGAGGATAACGCCTTAATCTGTGAGCCTATCGTCTCGACATCGTCGCAGCCAATCATATCGATGATTGATACCTGCGTCCGGAAGACCTTTATTTCCTCTGCCGAAACGTTGCGCAGAATCGGGCGCTTGCCAGGGGCGTCAATCACCCGTCCCTTAGAATCGACCCCATTTTCCGAGAGAGCTAGTAGGGTCCGGCCGGCTTGATGTCCTTTTGGCTCTTTACCAGCTACAATGAGATATCGAATGACGGGGTTGGTAATGATGTTCTTGATGATCTTGTCAAGGCCAATATTTTCCGTTTCTGTTTTTCCAACGATGGCCAGACCACCGGGTTTACGATTGGCTAACGCTTCCGCCAGTTGCACGCTGGCCAGGGTCGAGACGGCGATTGGCGCGGTTTCGTCCACCACGAAGTATTCGCCGACAACAGGGGGCCAACCTGCATGGCTGACCCGAAAACTACAACTCAAGGCAAGCGTTTGCTCAGCAGATGGAAAAGCTGTGGCAAACGCATTTTGGGCAACGGCAGGATGACAATGTTCGCACCCCAGGCAACTATATTGAACGGCCTGCATCTGACCGGTCCATTGGATGACGCGGTGGGTTAAGGCTTGCGTTTCATCAGAGCCAATGGTTGGTAGCAGCACGGCCAAGTTGTCTAGCGTCTCACGCATGCAACCGCATTTCTGGCATTTAGCCAGTTGGATGCCCGTTTCAAGTTCTGTGTGTATTGTTTGGATACTATTATTTGTCATTGCAAATTATTCATATTGACAACTTCTTGATTGGTTAGCCTGTCATATAAACATTGGATAACATCATTTTTCGAAAGTGACTACCCCCCTAAAATCTCCTGTAACCTCTCCATTGACAAATTGCCCCCGCTCAGGACCAATACTATCTTTTTACCGGCTAGCCGCTCTTTGAGTTGCAAGGCCGCCGCCAGCGAGATGGCTCCTGCCCCTTCAGCCAGATTGTGGGTGTGCTCTAATAGGAGCCTCACGGCCGCCTTGATATCCTCATCACTAACCAGAACAAAGTCATCCAGATATCGGCGCATGATGCGCTGGGTATTTCCAAAAGGTACGCGCGTGGCCACGCCTTCGGCAAAGGTGTTCATCTCCGCAGAGACCAGTTGGCCACTCTTCCAACTCAGTTGCATGGCCGGGGCCTGGGCCGATTGGGCAGCAATGACTTCGATGTTAGGATTGATCGTTTTGGCCACGATGCTAACACCACAAGCGCCACTGCCCGCTCCAACCGGCACAATAATCGTTTCCACGTCAGGTAAATCTTCGATAATCTCCAGGGCATAGGTGCCGACACCACAAATCAACAACTCTTCGGTCGGGCCGACAAAACGGCCATGTTGCCTTTCGGCTTCGGCCATGATCCATTCCCGGGCGGCATCAAAATCGGAGCCCTGAAAGACAACCTCGGCCCCCAGGCCGCGCATCGCCGCCACCTTGCCCGGATTAGCTCCTTCGGGTACGGCGATGGTCGCTTTGATCCCATGAACCTGGGCCGCAAAGGCGATACTCTGGCCATGATTGCCGGTCGAGGCGGTAAAAAGTCCGGCCCGACGTTCTGCGGTGGTCAGATGAGCGGCCAGGTTGAGCCCTCCCCGAACCTTAAATGCGCCGACCGGTTGGTGATTCTCGTGCTTGACCCACACCTCAGCGCCGACCAACTCACTCAAACCGGCGTAGTGGTACAATGGCGTTGGCCTTAAATAGCGATATACATGGGGACGAGCGGCGATAATGTCTTGCAAGGTTGGCATCGGTTGATTAGTCATTTGAAATTCCTTTCTTAATGTCAATTTGCGTTGAGCCTTAAGTATCAGGTGTCGGGTCTCAAGTGTCAAGTTCGTCTTAAGCCTATGAAATCGTCGAGGCTTAATCCAAAACTAGAACTCGCCGGACGTATATCTAAAATTCTCTACCGCCGTTCCCATAGCATAAATCCCACCCCAACGATCATCATCATCCCACCCACAAATTGCTGGAGACTGATTAGCGTTCCAAACAAAATCAGACCATAGATAGCCACAAAGATTGGTTGGGTGGCCCGAATGACGGCCCCCTGAGCCAGGTTAAGATAAACTAAGCCTTTATAAAAAAACAAGTAACTCAAGAAGGGACCAAAAAAGGCCCCACCAATAATCCACAGCCAGGCTGTGACACCGGGCCAGGCCAGTTGGCCTGCGACTAAACTGATGCTACCGATCATCAACCCCATCAAGATGGTCCGAGCCGTGGATAAAATGAGCGGTTGGACAGTAATAATGTGCTTTTTGGCCACCAGCGTACTGAGCGAGAGAAAGAAATTTGAAATGAGCAAGATTAAGAGCATTAACCATACTACCATTCCGGCCCGAAAAGTTATCAGCCCCGCTCCGACAATGGCAATAACCACTCCCAGCCATTGATAGCGACGCATCCGCTCCCCTAATAACAATGCGCCCAGAAACACGCTGTAAATTGTTTCACTGCGGCTGAAGAAGGCGGCTAAAGTCGGATCACCCAAATTAATGGCAGTAAAGAGCAACAAGTTAGCCGTGCCATTCAAGAATCCTAGCAAGAGAACCGGCCGGATTGAGGCGACCAATTCAGCCGGAAATTTTAGTCCGTTACCCAGCAGATAAAACCCCACCCCCCACAAAGAAGCGGCTGTAAACCAGATAGGGGTAAAGGCCAGGGGCGATAGGGTCTGCATCGCCTGTTTGCTGGCTAAAAAAGTGACCGAGATGCAAGCCGCAGAAGCGAAGGTCAGTAAAACGCCTTTTAACTGGGTTGGGAACATTGCATTCAGGGTGGTGGAGGACACCTCAATCCGTTTTCCTGTGGAACTGTATCTCAGATGACAGAGCTATCATACCGCAGTCTGGTCTACTGGCAAAATCTTCTTATGTAGCCTCAACAGCGTTCTACCACGATATTCCTCATAAAACAACCTTCCCCTGCCTGTCTTCCGGGTTACCCCAGGCCAGACGGGCATGCGTTTCGACAAAATCCGGTGTCAAGCCAAAATCGATCCAACTCTTGACCATTCGCTGGCGAGCTTTGGCAACGGTAGCCTCATTGGTAGCCGGGTGGGTCTGCCATTCAATACACCATCTACCATCGAATTGTCGGCTGAGACGCAAAGTGCGGTAGGCGCATGGATAGATGCTCACGGCCGGACAGGCCAGATGGAGTCGCTGGCCAAAGGAGTCCACCTTGGTCAGGTGGTGATGACCGGTGAGAACGATCTTTACCTGGGGGTAACGATCAAGCAGAGCCAGCATCTCCGAACCGTTGTCACAGACAAATTTACTCCAATCAGGGTCATGATCAATGAGAGCCAGTGAATGAAAAGGGTGGTGGACGGCCAGAACGATCAGTTTATCAGCATGCGTAGTCAATTCATTTTTAAGCCACTCAATTTGGGTCGAATCAATGATGCCTCCCCAATCTTCATCCCGGTTCGAGTCCAGGCCAATCAGTTGAATACCGGGCTTAAGCGTAAGCGACCAGTAACCAGCTTGGGCTTCCGGTGTCGTTGGCCTGTCACCAATCTGAGGATTAAAATGACGGGCAAATTGGTGGCGGGTAAAGCTTGTGGTATTATCCGGGCTGCGGTGATCGTGATTGCCAGGGATAACGTAGTAGGGTTTCTGGAGGGTCTGGATGGCCTGTTGAAAGCGGTCAAACTCCGGTTGGCTGGCCATGACAAATAAATCGCCGGTAATCAGGACAAAATCTAAATCTGAGTTCTGACTCAAATCGGTGACGATATTCGTCAAAAAATCAGCCGCGTGTCCCGACAACATATCATACTGGTCACCCAGCACAGAGAGATGGATGTCACTGATCTGAGCAAAGTGCAGAATGGTCATGATGAGTCCTTCAGTCTCAATATTGCCTGATCGTTAAAGTCTGATCGTCTCACAAAATATGGATAGTGGCCTGATGATTAGCTTGAAGCATACCAGTCTGTCGAGCTAATAGTTCGTGCCAGGCCTTGCCCAGACGGCGGATACCTTCCTTTATTTGTTCGGGCGGATGGGTCGTAAAGTTTAGGCGCAAGGCACGTGAGAACGAGCCGCTAGCAGAAAAGACCGAGCCAATAGCAAAGGCCACACTATAATTGATGGCAGTCAGGTAAAGGTCGGTCGCGGTGGGACCATTGAGGGGCATCTCCACCCAGATATACATTCCACCCTGAGGACAACACCAACGGGCTTCAGCCGGGAAGTGTTGCTCAATGGCTGCCACCATCGCGTCACGTCGTTCCTTATAAGCCTGACGTACTCGAGACACATGCTGAGCAAAATGACCACTTTGCAGGTAGACATGCAGGGCGCGCTGATTGAGGGGTGAGGTGAGAATATCGAAGGTTTGCTTGGCGGCAATCATCCGGTCACGCAAAAAAGGAGGGGCCACCAGGTAGCCAATGCGAATACCAGGCACCAGGGTTTTGCTATAACCACCAGCGTGGATAACAACATTGGCTGTATCCAGGCTCTTCAAGGTGGGCAATGGTGCGCCTTCATAGTGCAACTCGTTGTAGCTGGCATCTTCCAAGATGGGTGTGCCATATCGGGCCGCAATATCCAGCAGAGCCTGTCGTCGTTCCAGGGACATCGTGGCCCCGGTGGGATTGTGAAACGTAGGGCTAACATAAATTAGCTGAGGTCGATGGCGCAAGATGAGTTGCTCCAGGCGGTCGATTTGTAGTCCATATTCATCCACTGGTATACCCACCGGGGTAATACGTTGAGCGGCGGCAATATCAAGTAAGCCTAAATAACAAGGATCTTCTACGATTAACACGCTATCGCTACCACGAGTCAGCACCCGTAGCACCATATCCAGGGCCTGCTGACAACCAGCGGTAATCAGAATATCCTCACCATTTACTCGAATGTTTTTCTGCTGCAAATAACCGGCAATGAGTTCTCGCAGCGGTCGGTAACCGACCGCCTCCTGGTATTGCAGGGCGGCCGCGCCGTCACGTCGCAACACCTCATTTAAGGCTCGCCGAAACTCATTTACTGGCAGAAACTCATTGGCCGGAGCCCCGGCGGCAAAAGAAATGACACCGGGTTGGTGGGCCATACGCATCATCTCAGCGAACATTTGGTTGGCATTCCACTGTCGGCGTGGGGGCATAGGGCCACGCCAGAGCGGTGGGTCGTCCACATCACAGGTAGGAGAAGAACTGTTTTGTCCCGCAGCGACAAAGGTACCGCTGCCCACCCGGCTAACCACCAGTCCTTCGGCCTCAAGCTCGGCGTAAGCATTGACAATCGTAATGCGGTTGACCCCCAATTCCTTGGCCAGGGCCCGGCTGGCTGGCAGGCGAGTATGGGGCGCCAGCTCCCCACTTTCAATTTGCACTCGCAACTGATTGGCCACCTGCAAGTAAAGGGGCTGATCGGTTTGACGCGTCAGTTGGATAGGCATTGAGCAAACATCCAATTTTATAATTGGCCTGATATTATAACATGCCAATTCTGTTTTGTATAGGGCCAATTTGAAAAAATTGCAGAGTCCAATTAAAATTTAACAATTGTAAGTAAATTTATTGGATCTTCTACTCCCACTGCTGCCTGTTTCTCCTGCTCCTGTCTCCCTCTCCTACTGCTGAATCAACAGGCCAAAAATCCTAAAGGCAACGCTTGGTTTTCATGTTATAATCCAACTAACATAATAAAGTTAGAAAGTATATGAAAAAGGACTTGTCCGTGAACACTCAAGCTCGAATTTTATCTATAGAAGACGACCCAGAAATGCGGGGACTCATACAACTTATTTTTGAGCGACAAGGCCATCACGTAATTGCCGTCAAGAGAGGGGAATTCGGTCTGGAACTGTTAAAGAGTTTGAGACCTGATATACTTTTGCTTGATTTGATGTTGCCCGACGTCGATGGGTGGGAACTTTACCGGCAGTTGAAGGCGAGTAAAGAACTGGCCCAGGTACCAGTTATTATTATTTCAGCCAGAGACGAAGCACAGGATGCCCAAGAAGGCTATCACGTTATTGGGAATGACCGTTTTGTGCAAAAACCTTTTGAGGTTAAAGAACTGATTAGCCTGGTAAATGGTATGCTGCAAGAACAACCCGTCAGTTTTTAAGGGACAACAGCAATTACTGGCATAAGCTCTAAGCAGACAACAATCTGCCCTGTGTGGTGAGTTAATAGCACAACGACCATAGGTTGTTACTATAAAGAACACCCTCGCTAATTCCATGCAAGGGTGTTTTTATGTCAATATGATAATCCTGTGATTAGGAGAATTTTTGTTACTCTAGCATACGATTGATCTCGTATACGGTTACATCACCACCTACACCCTTAAATCGCATACCAGGGATGGGCGTTGCTTCTACCTTGTCTCGCACCAGGTCGTAGGTGGCCTGGCTAATGAGTACTTGCCCGGCCTTGGCCACGCTACAAATACGCGCCCCCAGGTTGGCTGCCCGGCCAATAACGGTGTAATCGGTGCGCTGTGACGAGCCCATTTCGCCGACAATCATTTCGCCGGTGGCGATGCCTACGCCGATGGGGGCTGCTTCAACGCCACGATCCTGCCAGATATCCATCACCACCTGGTGGGCTGCTTGCATAGCCAGACCAACCCGTACCGCCCGCAGGGCGTGATCTTCTTGGGGGAAGGGCGCCCCAAAGAGGGCTATTACCTCATCTCCGACAAATTTATCCAGGGTGGCCTCGTGCGATAGAATAATTTCGGTCATTTGTCCCAGGTAATGATTGATAAACCCGACCAGCAGCTCAGGATCAGTGCGCTCGGCCAACCAGGTCGATCCCCGGATATCGGCGTAGAGGACAGTCAGCACCGATCGCTCTCCTTTGAGGAAATCCACATTGGCGCTGGCCAGCAGCCGCTCCATCACCCTCGGGTCCACGGATCGCCCCAATACCTCGCGCAAGCGACGCTTCTCTAAGCTTTCAAAAATGGCTGTGTCCATTTGGCTGCCAATGGCGCTCAATAGGCGTCGATCTTCGTAGCCGAAACCGTGTGGCTGGCAGTGGTTGACCACCCCTAGCACGCCAATAATCTGCTCATTTAGAATCAGGGGAATACACATTATTGACCGTAGGGTATTGCCCAGATCGTTATGACAGACTAACTCAGCTCGCTGCAACGACTCGTTGGCTACCCGGCCAACGACCTCATAATAGGGCGATACCCGGAAGAGGTCGTCGTGGGTAGCCGCTCGCATTTCGAGTCGCTTCCCGGCATGGTCATAGAGCATGGCAAAGCCCATTTTAGCCTCGATGACTTGACAAAGCGCCTGGAGTACGACACTAAGCATCTCATCAAAGGGCAGATTCTGATCACGGATGTGATCGATGTGGTAGATAGTTTCCAACTCCCTGACATATTGCTGAAGTTCGTAATAGCCGTACCCCTGGATCACCGCCGAGTCAATTTGGTCCTCGGCAGTTTTGAGGAGTTGGATGTCGTCTGGACCAAAAGGAGGCTGGGAGCGGGCCAGCAACAGAGCCCCCAACCGTTCTTTAGTCCCCATAATAATCGGGACGGCGGCCAGTTGCAGATTGGCCGGCATATTGACCAGGACTTCTGCTGGTAAGATTTCCTGCCCCTCCCAGATGGTCACGCTATCAAGTTCAATGATTCGTTCAGCCAGTTCACGGGTCACAAACTGTCCCAGTTGCCCCAAATTTTCGCTCCCGTCGTGGACAGCTTTCAATTCCATGTCTCCGGTTTCTCGATCCCGCAAGGATAGCAAGCAGAGATCTGCCTGCAACTTGTCGGCGAGAAGTTTGACAATGGATACTAACATCGTGGTTGGCTCGGAAGCCGTATCACGAATGTGGTCTATGGCCACAATTATATCCAGCTCTTTTTTCTTCAGTTCAAGCTCGGCCTGCATTGCTTTTATGTCCTCTTTATTCATATGCCCTCTCTTACCCCCCCATAATTTTATCGCCCTGTGACGACTCGCTCACAAAGATATATAACTTAAAAATTTAACACAAATCTTAACTTTACTTTTACGCGTTTCTTTCCTGGATGTCCATAGGATATAAGTAATTGACCTGATGGCGACGGATGTATTAATTCTCCCCCCATCACAAATCCTGTTGGTAAAGCAGGTAAGTTTGGCGAGGTTGCCCACCATGATGCTCTAAAAATTTGCCGGCCGGGGCTGTACCGGGTAATGGGCCAATACTTAAGCTTCGCCAGCCATGTTGGTGAGCGGTGTATATGGCCTGATACAGCAACTGACGACCGATGCCTTGTCCTTGCCAGGGGGGCAACACGGCGGCGAAGAGCACGCGTCCCTGACGGACCGGCTGTCGACTGGCCCAGGCTAACCACAGCCGCCAGAGTGGGTTGCGTCCGCCACGTCCTCGCCGCAAGCGGGAAACCAGATCGGGCTGCAACAAGATAAAGCCAACCGGCTGTTCGTTGCGCTGGGCCAACCACCCGTGCAGGGGCCAGTGTCCCAACCAGCTTAACAAAAAGGCTGCCTCTTTGGCATCTGGAGGGGCAAAGTCGACCCAAGAAAGACAGGCCTCCACCAACAATGGCCGTAGCTCGGTGGCCAGGCGAGCCGGGTCCAGGGGCAGCAACTCGGCCGGAGCCGGAGGGGGTGCAGGTAACTCTGGTGGAATCTCCAGGTAATAGAGTCGACTGTGGCCCAGGGGGTGTAGAACGCTATGAGCCACCTCAGGCAGGTAGGGCGGATTATAGGGGGTATGTAGTGGAGGTAAACGATCCCAATAATCCTGGAGCAGCCCGCTGCCTAGATGGGGTGATAGACCAGTGGGGCCAATAACTTTGCGATAGCCCTTGGCTGGTAGAAACCCGGCCAGGTACTCCAACAGTCGTTCCAGACTATCGGCATCATTGACACAATGCAGCCAGGCCAGATAGGCCGTACCATCCCGCCGTCGGGGGTCACAGAGGACCACCGTGGCTGCAACTGGCGTTTCAAACATAGGGGGAGCCAGACCCGGATTGAACTCAGAACTCCGCTGCCGTCCGAACAAAGCCGCAGTGTGAACCGGGAGGGGAGTCAGACGGGCCAGGTGGCTGTTGTAGGCCGGTTCTAAAGCACCGCGTAGGACCGGGTAATATGGTGGCACCCAGTAGGGATCATCGGCGTAGATGCGCCACCAATGGTGGGCAAAGCTCCGCCGCTCCCACCAACTCCGGGCGATGTAACTATGATGGTTAAAATAGGTAGCGTGCAATTGTTATTTACAACTTTAGCTAGTTTCTGTCAGGAAACCCTGTTCAAGCCACTGCCACCGCCGAGCGTCGTTTCCGGCGGCGCGGCTTGAGTATGGCTTCAGCAATCTTGACCAGATTGTTGACAATACAGCCCCAACCAACC
>DAOUMU010000359.1:0-5101 GCA_034409055.1 Anaerolineae bacterium | reverse complement strand
TTGGGATTTTCCGTGGCGCTCGGCCCGGATTGACAAATCCGGGCCATATCTTGTGGTATAGCCTGCTCATTACCCACTAAATACGGGGATTTGTCAATCCCCTTTGAGCAGAACCACGGAAATTCCTAAAGAACCAGATATTATACTTGTAATGTATTACTTTGCGAAAAATTTTTTCAAGCGACAATTTTGGGGAACATTCGGCTTCACCTTTCTCCGACAAGCTTCTGGCCGCGATGCGCCAGCAGTTCGGCGGGCACGCGGTGAAACGTGAAGCGTGAAAGATGAAGCATTTTATCATTTATCCCTTGACTCGGGGCCGTTGAGAGTCTGATATCATTCTTCCTCAACTACATCTTCACGCTTCAACTGGCTACCGCGCCGGATGGCCCGATCACCGAAACGGTCGCGCAGTTCATCCAGGGTAGTTTGCAGGCGATGGTCTGGCCCGGTATCAACATCCCACAAGCCCAACTGGTAAGCAGTGGTCTCGAAACCGCTAACGCCAACACCCACCAGGCGAACTCGTTTGCCGGCTGGCCAGGTCTTCTCGAAGAGTTGCTCGGCGGCAGCGTAGATTTCGCTATCGAGATTGGTGGGATGGTCGAGGGTCACCTGGCGGGTGAGGGTGGTGAAATCGGCCCACCTGAGTTTGATCTTGACCGTGGCGCCACTCACCTCCTTGCATCGCAGCCGGCGGCCTACCTGTTCGGACAGGCGGCGCAGGGTTTGACGCAAGATATCCCCGTCGCTAATATCTTTGGCAAAGGTAGTCTCCTGGCTGATCGACTTGGCCTCGTGTTCGGTTTCGATGGGGCGGTCGTCAACCCCCCGCGCCCGCAGGGCCAGATCGTGGCCGTGCTTGCCAAAATACCGCACCAAATCAGCTTCCGGCCGGTGAGCAATATCGCCTATAGTATGGATACCGAGTTGAGCCAACCGCTCGGCGGTCTTTGGCCCGACGCCCCACAATTCTTTGACCGGCAAAGGAGCCAGGAAAGCCGCTTCCCGGCCGGCCGGGACAACCTCGATGGTGTTGGGCGGCTTATCGCTCTTGACCGAGGCTTTGCCGATGTTGTTGGCGATTTTGGCCACCAGCTTGTTGGTGGCCACGCCCAGTGAGCAGGGCAGACCGAGTTCGGTGTTGATGGTAGCCTGCAAACGACGGGCCAGCACCTCCCCCGGCTCCGGCAAATCGGAAACATCCAGGAAAGCTTCGTCAATCGAGATTTGCTCCACCAAAGGGGTCAGGTTATACAGTACCGCCATCACCTGGCCAGAAGCGGCTTGATAGGCCTGGTAACGTGAGGGAACGATGATCAGGTCAGGACACAACTTGACGGCCCGGGCCATCGGCATGGCCGAGCGGATACCAAACTGCCGGGCGGCGTAGGAGCAGGAGGCGACGACTCCCCGCTGGTCAGGTTGCCCACCCACGGCGAAGGGTTGGTCACGCAGGATGGGATCACGCTGTTCTTCCACGGCGCAGAAGAAAGCGTCCAGGTCAAGGTGTAGAATTTTGCGCGACATCCCAGATACCCATTGACCTCCCCGGTCGGATAGATAGGTAATCCATTACCCATCCGGCGACCAGGCCGGTAAACCTTTCACCAATCCTGCCACTCATGTCTCTCTAACCAGGCGATAGCTGCGGCAATACTATGACTTTGGTTAGGCTTGATGGTGAAGGCCTGCCACTGGTTATCAACGATTGTATACAAACAGGTCCCGCCAAATGAACCAGACATACTCATTGCGGTAAACTCAACCAGTACACTGGCGTGATCTGGACTGACCTCGACGATTTCAGGATGGCGGTGATAGACATACCACTCTCGCGGCTCGGCAATGATTTCGATGGGTACCCCGAAAAAATGAAACAATGCCTCTTGAACCGTACACTCCGCACCTGTTTGGGTATAGACGAATCGAAAACCGGCTTGCTTTTTTACATCAAGGCGGTTCAAGCTACCCCCAGTCTGGCGTAGACTTGCGTCCAGGGTACCGAGGCCATGAAACGTGCCCTTCGTATCGGTGGCGATGGTCTTGACCACCGCCCTGGCCGTACCCTGCATGACCTTATACCAGTTTCCCTTGCGTTTTTCGACTTCGAGTAACAAAGTGTCTTCAAAACCGTCCAGAGGAGTGGCCCGACCTATGACTTCTACTTCGGGGTCGTCTTCATCCACATCCCACAGCCTCTCAAAATAAAAACGACCCCGAAGAGCTTTCACCCGGATATTGAGGGCAGACAAGACGGGTGAGGCCTCAATTCCATCACTAAAGATGGTCAAAATCTGAACTTTTTGGGACTTGGAAAGAGGTTTTACCTTTGGTCTTGGCTGTCTTTCAGGCCAGCGGTTTCTCCAGCCCATATTTCGCTCCTATCCTAACGCCAATTGACAATCCAGACTGTGTAATCATTAAGCATAACAGCGTTGTCCGAGTTTTCATCCACAGCTTCCAACTCTGACAGAGGGATAGTAAAGTGTTTGCCATCGCTGGTACGCCTGACGTTGACCATCATATCCCAGCCTGGCTCAAGTTCACCCTCGAGTGCTTTCAACTCAAATTCATCTTTGAGAGAACCAAACTCCCGGCGCAATCTTTCATACTCAGCTTTGCTGCCATAGCCAAACTGAAAGCGTTCTTCCCAGCCAAAATAACCGATACTTTCAATGCCTCTGACCAGGCAAGGGAGTTGTAAATGCGCTTCGAGATAGTTCAGGTAGGTTGACAAGGTGACGGCATCTACAGGCGGTATTTCTGCGGTGTCTAAGACGTGGTTGATCCTTCGTTCCTGTTCGTCAAAGCTGTATTCAGGGGGAAGTGGTGGTGGATCAACGACTTTAAGCTTACCAATTCGTGTCTTGGCTACTTGCCCAGATCTCTTATCCGGCCCGGCTGAATATTGTCGTTGTTTTCTCTTTTTCTTTTTTTCCTTTTTGAGCCTTCTTTTTTGGTCTTTTGATAGTTTTTTCTTGGCCATTGGTTTCTCCTGTTACTATCTTTTTGCCGTTATCTTAGATTTCAACAGCCGGTTTCATCCTCCATTTACATCAACATCCCTACGTGGCGAAAGACATTAGAAATCTGATCATCGCACAACATATGGCCTGTGGTCATGCTCTTTAACTCGCAGGTATCTTTCTTGGCTATGTATTTATCCAGGTAGAAGACCTCCCAACGCTTAGGACTTGTAAAAAAATAAGTTGGACATTTCCCCGTGCATATACCGAATAAAATGTCCAAGTTATTTTTTAACACCTCCTTACAAGTTGGACATTCGGCAATCCAGTTTTCTAACCGTTCCTCGGTATCTAATTTGGATTGTTTTATCTCGGACAGTTTAGTTCCATTGACCTGCCACAGATTCATTTGAAAAGGCATAGTAATTTTTCTCCTTAACCACGGAACTTATCTAATGCATCCCCCGCCGCCGCCCGCACCGACTCCTCCTCAGCCGTGTCGGCGATGAGGCCCAGCACTCGCAGCGCCTCCGAGCGGGCCTGCTCGACCCGCTCCGGCTCGGCCTGCGTGAGGAAAGCGACGATGGCGGCCACAGTATCCGCGCCGGCTTCACCACCCGCCCGCTGCACCAGCGACGAGCCGGCCAGCCAGCGAATGTTGCTGTTCTCATCGGCCAGAAAGGCGACCAGTTCACGGGTGGCCAGGGGCGAGGGATCGCCGCCCAGAGCCATGACCCGTTTGAGGCGGACATTGTAGGGACCGGCAGGCGCGGGCATTACCTCCATAAAGGTACCTTGAGCCGCCCGGGCCGGTTTGGGCTTTTTAGGCTTTTTGATTTCCGGCTCCGGCTGGCGCAGGATCAGAGGTTCGGGGGTTTGGGGTTCGGGAGTAAGGGAGGGGGAGTGGGGAGTGGGGAGTGGGGAATAGGGAGCAAGTTTTTCCCCAATTCCCAATTCCCCACTCCCTATTCCCTGTTCTTCAGGCGGCTCTGGCCCAAAAGCCGGGTCCCAGGGATGGGCCAGGCGGGGATCGGCCGGGGGCGGGCCCAGGCGAGTCTGGTAAGGCTGGCCGGTATGCATTGCTTCAGCCATGTCGTCGTAGATTTCCATAATGACCCGCTTGGTGCGGTATTCGCCGTGGGCGACTTCATCCTTGCGCTTGACGATGGGAAAGGTCTCCATAATGTAATCCACATCTTCCCGTGCGATACCGTACAGGTGGAAGTAGGCCGCGTCCAGCTCGCAACGGAGCAGGAAACGGCGCTCGTCATCCCAGCGGAAGGGCGGGCCATAGTAGCCGCAGTCTTGGGCGAAGGGTTGCAAGTCCCAGGCGGTGTAGGTGAGTTCGAGGACGCGGGGGACGATGTAGGTTAGCAGGTTCGGGGTGTAGCGGTGGGGGGAGATAACTGACTGTTGCTTGAGCACATAAAACGTCAAATGATAACCACTTAATTTCTGCCTAGCAACATAATCAAATACAAATGAGTTAAAGTTAGCAAGGGCAGGACAAGCGAATGGTGAATTAAATAAAGGGGAACCAATTATGGGAATCGGATGTGTGACACCGCTGAATGGAATTACACTGAATATCGCTGTACGCATATCTGTACTTCTTGCTCGATCCCGGAACACGATAAACCATTTCTGTTGAGGAAAACCTTTAGCTGCTTCCAGTGTTCTGTCACGTTCAATCCAATATCGAGGCATAGGTAGAAAACCTGGATCTTGGTGTTCTAGCGCAGTAGTATAATCAGACCCGTGTGAGTTGTATCGGTGATCAAACTGAAAAATCATCCAATCCTCATAAACTGGTACCCATTCATCAGCGTTTTCACCAGCAAGCTGATTACCATATAGCCCTAATCCTGACTCAGTCAATTGCTCCAGATCTCGAAAATAACCACTTGCACTGCTAATATTGAACAAACCTTGTTTTAAAGTTACCTGCCAATCATTTCGATTTTCCTCTTTAATATCACTTTCAATCACCATAGCTGGTGTTTGCTGGTATAGAGAGTCTTGAAAAAGTAAATTGTACTGACTACAGTGCCTAAATGTCATAAAAACATAGCCACGGTTTGACGAGTCAGGAGTTCGAGGCGAAAATCAAGGCTCAATTCTTGTACGAGCGA
>DAOUMU010000358.1:0-4235 GCA_034409055.1 Anaerolineae bacterium | reverse complement strand
GGTTGGTTGGGGCTGTATTGTCAACAATCTGGTCAAGATTGCTGAAGCCATACTCAAGCCGCGCCGCCGGAAACGACGCTCGGCGGTGGCAGTGGCTTGAACAGGGTTTCCTGACAGAAACTAGCTATGAAGATTCGGGGCTCTATAAACTGGCCAAACAGATGGCTGTCGAGCTTCATCAAATGACGCTCGGCGAGTTACCCAAGTTTGAAATGTATGAACAAGGCTCTCAAATTCGTCGATCCAGCAAATCCATTGTGGCTAATTTTGTCGAGGGGTATGGTCGGCGACACTATAAAGCTGAATACATCAAGTTCCTCACCTATGCCTTAGCTTCTTGTGACGAAACCAAAGCTCACTTGGAGTTACTTCACGAAACCGGTTCATTACCCAGTGACCGATTTCAATACTTCTACAATAACTACCGCAAAATCGGCGCAATGATCTACAACTTACGCCAGTCCGTCATCAAGGAGCATGCCAAATAAATCCATATCTCCCTGCTGCTACCCTGCTACCTGCTACCCTGCTACCTGCTACCCTGCTACTTGCTACCCTGCCACGGAGAAACGTATGAGAATTTTTACCGTCCTTTTAGCTGGCCTCGTCATCATCGTTGGTGTGCGTCTTGTCACCACGGCCCTACATGTTGTCTTCAGCGGCAAAATCCTGGTTCGCCAGGGGATCCGCAGTAAATGGCAGACGGCCCCGGCCAGAAACGAGGCCTGGAAAATCGCCATTCGAGACGGGTTAATGGGCATCCTGCTCATCGTGCTGGGCGTGGTCTTACTGACCTGATACCTTGCCCAATCTGGCCGTTCATGCTATTGTATGCCCCGCTTGATTGAAATAGCAAACTCTGTCTCATTAATTAACATGTCCGACCCCGTCTGGAAAAAATATCTAACCGACTGGAACGAGGGCCTGGGTGTCGTTTACGAGCGTTTTGTCCTGAACGATTACCTGGACAAACTCGTCGACCAACACGGCATCCAAAACGTCCTGGAAGCGCCCCTGTACGGTATGGCCGGTGTTAGCGGCATCAACTCGGTCCGCCTGGCCCGGCGAGGCTGCCCGGTGACCCTGGTAGACAGCAATCAAGAGCGCCTGGCCGGTGTTACCCAAATATGGACACGCCTCAAGTTACCGGCCACCTTCATCCACCACGAAGATTTTGCCCATCTCCCCTTTGCCGACAATACGTTTGACCTGGCCTGGGAATGGGCCGGATTGTGGTATCTGCCCGACGCCGAAGCCCTGCTCAAAGAGTTGGTGCGTGTTTCGCGCAAGCTGGTTTTTGTGGCCATGCCGAACAACATCCAGGTCGGCTATCTGCTGCGCAAATATGTCATCGACCGGGATTTCTTCCCCACGGTGGATGAAAAGTGGGTGCAAATGGGGCGCATCAAAAAAACGCTCAAAGCGGCCGGGGTCAATTTTATTGACGAAGGAGTCCTGGATGTGCCCCCCTGGCCGGACACCGTCATGCCGGCGGCTGAGGTGCTCAAGCGATTGGGCCTAAAAAGCAGAAAACTGGAGGCCCAATTTACCGGCGATAGTTGGACCTGGAGTACCATGGCCTATTATCTGGGCGAACAACCCGACCTGCACGACCGGGTCATGAAATATGCCTGGCTCGACCACGCCCCCCTGCCCTGGCAATTGAAAACCATCTGGGCCCATCACCGGTATGTGTTGGGGACGGTGGCCGGTAGCAGGTAGCATAACAAAGGAAGAATTGATATCTTGACCATCTTAATTACCGGTGCTGCCGGCTTCATCGGCAGCCACTTAACCGAAACCCTGCTCAAGCAGGGCCGAGAAATCATCGCCATTGATAATTTTAACGACTACTACGACCCGGCCCGCAAACGGGCCAATGTCGCTGCCTTCCAACATCACCCCAACCTTCGGCTATACGAAAAAGATATCCGTAATGCCGAAGCCATGCAGCATTTATTTGCCCAACACACCCCCCGGGCCGTGGCCCACCTGGGCGCTTATGGGGGCGTGCGCTATTCGATTGGCCGGGCCAAGCTTTACACCGACGTTAACATTGTCGGTACGGTCAATTTGCTAGAGGCCGCCCGGCAGGTCGGGACCGAGATGTTTGTTTTTGCCTCCACCTCCTCTGTTTACGGTCACACCACCCAACTGCCTTTTTTCGAAACCGACCCCTGTAACCGGCCCCTGGCCCCCTATCCGGCCAGTAAAAAAGCCGGGGAGGTCATGGGTTATACCTACCATAACCTCCACCAACTCAACTTCACGGCCCTCCGCTTTTTCAGCGTGTACGGTCCCAGGGGCCGGCCCGACATGATGCCTTTTATGGTCACCGACCGCATCGTCAAAGGCGAGGAAATCAAGCTCTTCGATGCCGGCCAGATGAAACGAGATTGGACCTACATTGAGGACATCGTTACGGGCATCATCGCCGCCTTGAACAAGCCCTTGGGGTATGAGATCATCAACCTGGGCCGGGGCGAACCGGTCTTGATGGCCGATTTCGTGGAAATTATCGAAGCCCTGGTAGGCAAAAAGGCCATTCTGGCCACGCCACCGGCTCCCCCCAGCGAGCCAAAGATCACCTTTGCCAATATTGACAAAGCCCGCCGCTTATTGAACTATAACCCCCAAACCTCCGTCACCACCGGCCTGGCCGAATTGTGGACCTGGTATCAAAAAGAAGTGATGGCCTAAATGAAAAAATATAATCGTCTCTTTATTATCCTTGCGCTGAGTATTCTGACCATCTTTGCTTTGCTGCGCCTGGGCAATATTGATATTAGTGCCGAAACCCTGGGCCGGGTGCATTGGTCCTGGTTTTGGCTCGTTTTTGCTATTTTTTACGCCAGTATTTTAGCCAGAGGCTGGCGCTGGCGACGCATTTTAAGAACGATGGGCTGGCCGGTTAATTTTGTCTACGCCCAAACCTTGCTGATGGCCGGCCTCTTTATCAGCGCCATCCTGCCCGCCCGGGCCGGTGACATCGGCCGGGTCGCCATGCTCAAACGAGATTACAACATTCCTGTCTCCCAGGGTATTGCCTCCATTGCCACCGAGCGCGCCCTGGATGTTTTTTCGATCTTGATCCTGGCCATCATCGGCGCAATCTGGGCCTTACAGGGCCGCATTCCCCCGGACATTTTAAAATTGATGATCGGCGCGGCCATCCTATTTGTGATCGGTTTAATCGGGCTGTTGGCCGTGCCCAGCTTTGAGACCTGGTTGCGCCAACCGGGTCGCCTGCAAGCAATGGTCCCGGCCTCCATCTGGGCGCTCTACCAAAAAATCCTGGATTTTGGCTTCTCCTTAATTCATGGCGTGCGAGCCCTGGGCCGGAATCCGGTCGCCTTAACCCTGGCCATCATCGAGAGCCTCTTTATCTGGCTGTGCGACGCCCTGCTCATCCATTTTATTCTGATCAGTATTGGCGCGCCCATTTCGTTGGCAGCCAACCTCTTTGTGGGGATGATCAGCGATCTGGCCGCCGCCGTACCCCTGGTACCCGGCGCCTTGGTCCAGTTCGACGCCGTCCTGGTCGGTACGCTCGCCCTCTTTGGCGTAACCACCGCGGCCAGCAGCTTGACCACCCTCCTGCTGCGTTTTGTCAATTTCTGGACCCACATGCTGGTCAGCGGCTTAATCACTTACCTCTTTGGCTTCTCCCGCGCCCTCAACCTGAATCGACAAGAAATAGAGCCTGATGAGCTAACCACTGCCACTGCCGCCACGCCTAACCCGGTGGAGAGCTGAGTTGGTTTATGGGAGTTCCAGAATTTAAATGCTCCCAAAACTGTATCGTCCGCGTGTTACGTGTTACGTGTTGCGTGAGGGTTTTCGGCCAAATTTAACACGCAGCACGCAACACGCAACACGATTTTGGGAGCATTACCCGTACCGGGCACAGGTATTTTTCTGGAACTCCCTATAGTGAGGGGGGCCACTAAAAAGGTTGTTTAATGCATCATAAAGCAAAACGCCTCCAAACGCTTTACCATAGCCACACCGACTTTATTTTACTGCTGATCCTGTTTGTCACCTTTCGGGTGTTGGCCCTGGCTGTTTTTCGACCCGGCGGCCTGGTGCTGGACTTCTCCGATTTTTATTGGTACCGGGCCTTTGCCGAACTGACCCGCCAGGGCTACTACCCCTACGACAACTTGTGGACCACCTATCCCCCCCTATTCCCGTTTGTGATGATCGCCATCTATCAACTGAGCACCCTCCTCCCC
>DAOUMU010000357.1:0-4729 GCA_034409055.1 Anaerolineae bacterium | reverse complement strand
GACAAGTTGCTGTACCTTTAGCTTCTAGGAAGTTCAAATGTTGTTGACCCCTACCAATTTTACCTGTTAATGAGTAAATCTGAGCATTTTCACCCGGTTTTTTCGCATATTACTGAAGGGCGGTGAGGGGTGCAGAGTAGCAGGGTTGCAGGGTGGCAGGAGGGCAAGGTGGCAGGTTGCAGAGTGGCATTGCGCTATAAGTGACCGAAACGATGATCAAGGTCGCACTTCTTTAAGGGAGTTCCGAAATTTAAATCATCCCAAAACTTTCGGCGACGTGAAGCGTGAAGCGTGAGGGTTTATGGCGTAAAAACATCACGTTTCACGCTTCACGTTTCACGGAGTTGGGACAATTATTTTTTCGGAACTGCCTTATGTTTGTTTGGACTGCCTATAATAGGCTTGACGACCTGCGTCGCGGCGGAACTGGTCATAGCCGTGGCCACCGCGCCGTAGAGGGGGCGGAATTCCAACTCGTCGCCCAGATGGACCGGCGGATCGGCCTCGGTTACGTCTACCACCAGATGATCGGAGCTGGCCCCGATGATGGTCAGCCCCGGTCGTCTTGGCTCCAAGCTCTCAATCTGCACATCCTGCCGGCCCACCGCCAGAATGGCCCGCCGGCGAGGTCCCAGGTCAGCCCATTGCGGAATCTCGCCAAAGGCATTCGGGGCGATGGGACCTTCTGGCACGGACGGTTTGGTTTCGACCTCGATCACCTCGGCCACGACCTTAAAGGCGTCCTGGTGAGGCAGGGCCGCCGGCCAGTCGCCGGTGCTGTCTACTTCCCCGATCAGGATAGCGCCGCCAATGCGGAGTTGGTTGGCCCGAGCCGGCATCTCCTGGCGTAGCACCAGGGCCAGGCTGGCCGAGTTGCCGGCCGACAGAACCGGCAACTGGATGCCCAGGGCTGCTTCTATTGCTTCGGCTACGTCAATCAGCAGTTGGGTATTCTCCTGGGTGGGCAAAACGCCGGCGATGCAAGTCACGTTGGCCCCCAGCCCGGCCAATTCAATGTTAGGTAGGGCCACGATATCTCGGGCGACAGACAGGGCCTTATCGGGCATGATCCCCTCCCGGCGGTCGCCCGTTTCCACCATCAGGATCACCCGGTGGGTGACACCTTGCGCCTGCGCGGCGCGAGACAGGGCCTGCACCGTCTCCACCTGGGAGTTGAGACTGACCTGAGTGAGCCTGACCACCTCATCAACCTGGCTCAAGGCCGGCAGGCGCAGCAGCATGATGTCCGTGTCAATCCCCGCCTGCCGCAACCGGCGCACGTTTCTTAAGCGCGACTCGGCCAACATGCTGGCCCCACCGGCCAGTATGGCCCGGGCCACCTCCGGGTGACCGCAGCAAGCCTTGGTTACCCCCACCACTTCAATGTTCTGCGGAGTACACAGCTCGACAATGGCCGCCGTATTGCGTTTGATGCGTTCGCAATCTACTTCAATTCTCATACCATCACATTTGTAGCTAGTTCATCAAACCAGAATTTGGCTTGCCAGCGGGGCAAAAAGTAACTTCCGCTTGATGTCGCCAGCCAACTCGTGAACCCACAGGGCAGGTGACGTAAAACGTGAAGCGTAATGACTTATCTACGGCTCACTTTTACGTTTTACGCTTTACGTTTTACGGGGATGCCCCGCCTACATTTTGCACCGAGGACTAGATAACGACCAACTCCTGGCCAACGCTTTACGTCGAATAAGCAGTCACGATCTCATTCATTGCCTGCTGCACGCTATCGGGCAAAGGCGGTGGTTGGTGGCTGGCCAGGATCTCTTTGACCTTGTCCCGAGCCATCTCGACCCGGTTGCGCTTGCCTTTGCCGGACCATTCATCATAGCTATCCCGATCACTCAACAGCGGCAATGACAGGGCCTGGCGCATGTGATCTACGGTGTGCGCTTGATCCAGGTAAACCCCACCGGGCCCCAACGCCTGGATGAGATCAATAGCAAAAGCCTCCTCGTCAAAAGCCACCTCACTCAGCAGCCGCTTGATCACCGCCCCAATTTCGGCATCCAGGATAATTGCTTCGTAGGCCAGCAGGTTGGAACCATCCAACAACCCCATGCCGAAGAGCAGGCTGGCCCCGGCCAACGAGGGTAGGAGAAATGAGAGGGTGTTTTCCCAGGCGGCCTGGGCGCCCGGCACTTTGGCACTGGTAGCGCCCGCGCCCACGATTGACGGTAACTGGTAAAAACCGGCCAGCCGGGCCACCATCATGCGGAGCCAGAGCGCCTCCGGTGAGCCCGCGGTGTAGGCCCCCGTTCGGAGGTCTATGGTGGCTGGTCCCCCGGAGTAGAGCACCTTAGCCCCCGGCACAGCAAGCTGCAGCAGGGCCAGGGCGCTGATGACCTCGGCATTGAGTACCGCCAGCGTGCCGGCCAAGGTGATCGGCGAGGTCACACCCGTGGTGGCCATCGGGTATATTCCCAGCGGGATACCGGCCGAGGCAAATTCCAGCGCCGCCTCTATCCCTCCCGCGTCCTGGATGAGGGGTGAAATGGTGCAGACGAAATTACTAAAGATGGGCCGCTTTCGCAGTGCCTCTTCGTCGCCGGCAATCGCAGCGGCTAACTCGATCTGGGCCCGGGCATCCCGGGCATTGGTGACCGACTCGGTCAGGACGTGTTTGCCCGAGTTGACAAAACAGGCGGCCAACTCTTGAACGGCCATGCCCGGCGCCGGTACGTCTTGCCCGCTAACCGTGGGGCTGATAATATCAATTGTCTCCAGGTAGTCGGAAATGAGGGCCATCTTCTCGATGTCCTCTTTACGAGACTGGCGACGCTGGCCGGTTTCAAAATCCAAGACGTGGGCAGCGCATCCGTCCTGGGAGTAGTAGGTCTGCTGGCCAGCCAGGTTTAGATCGTGCTGGCCGTCCCGGGCATACAAGGTGAAAGACTCAGGCGCTCTTTTGAGGGCCGACTCGACCAGGTGGCCGGGGATTTTGACAATGTTCTCCTCAACCTTCGCCCCGGCCCCGTGCCAGATCTCCCGCGCTTTTGCAGAATAAAACTTAATGCCGGTCTTTTCAAGCAAGTCGAGCGAATGGGTGTGGATCTTTACCAAGTTGTCCCGATCCTGGCCTGAGGATCCTATGAGTTGCAAGATTTGGTTCATGGATGTTCCCTCCTCTGTAAATAGACCTTGTAGGACAAACTTAAGTTTGCCCTACGGTACGGATATTTTCATCATTGGTGGTGTGTCAACACTCGTGATAATTCCTTCGAAACAGGTTTCTTGCTCAAATACGCTACAACATCATCAGCGGCTCTATGGCCTCTTTGGAGAGGCCAAGGACCGCGGTTAGCTCCTCGGCCAGGTGGCGGATGTGGCGGCGCGTTTCCGCTACCGCCTGTTCGGCGTCCCGTTTCTCCAGGGCCGACAGGATGGCCTGATGCTCTTGACTTTCCCGCTCCAAGCGAGCCGGAGACAGTTCCTCCTGGCGACGCATACCCTCGTACAACATCACACTGGGAAACCAGCGCCACAAGCTTTCGACCTGATGAACCAGGTAACGGTGTCCACTGGCCCGGCAGATGGACAGATGAAAGTCGGTGTTCAGCTCGCGACGCTGGGCCATCTGGTCCTGGCTGGTGCAACCCGCGGCCTGGCGCAGATTCTCCTGCAACCGTGCCAACGCCTCATTGGTCATCAGGGGAGTGGCGAAGCGAACGGCCAGGCTTTCCAGCACTAGGCGGACGGTACACATGTCAACGATGTCCTGGGGTGAGAACTCGACCACCTTGACCCCTTTGTAGGGAATACGCACCGCCAGCCCTTCGGCCACCAGCCGCTTTAGCGCATCCCGCACCGGCATCTGGCTGACGCCTAACTCCTGGGCCAAAGTCTCCTGGCGCAGCCATTGACCCGGCTGAAGGGTGCCGCCTATGATCGCGTCCCGCAGTTTGTGGAAAATCACGTCGCCCAGGGGACGATAGTCGTCGACTGGTTCGAAAGAATCGGACATACTGATCTCTAGTAACTGCCTGCCCTTATGTCATTCCGAGGAGCGCAGCGACGAGGAATCTCCGAAACTTTGGCCCAAAAGAGGTTTACTTTATCAAAACCTTGGGGATTCTTCACTCGCTGCGCTCGTTCAGAATGACATGGTAGGTAGTTACGATCTCTGTAGAAATGGGTGTGCTCACCGGCCAAGCGGTAAGCAAGGGGATCAAAGATATTAGATATAATATCTAATATCAATACATTGTCAACAAAATATAGTCAAAGGTCAAAAGATGATGTAGGTGTCAAGAACATTTGAAGAGGACCCCCACGAGGTCATCACCTGTCCTGACTGCGGCAGCGAAATCAGCGAGGGCCAGGACGAGTGGTATGGCATCCTGATTGCGGTCCGTTTCTGCGCCGGGTGTACCTGGCGCGAAGAAATCTACCCCAAGCGGTGGAGAGATCAGCGAGGACGAGTTCGATGGTGAAGGCTTATTTGTGGTGGTTATCGCCAAATGTTACTTTATGCCCGTTGGCAGTATAAAACTCGATACTATGGCTTCAACCATTCCTCTCGACCTGGGCGGGTTCACCTGGCCGAAGTGGATGATTAGGTTCGGGGCATATGTAACAGTTGGAGGACAGCCACCTAAAGCGCGAGGCTGAAGCCGTCGCGCTAAAAGAGCAAAGCCCTGACGGGCTAAAATGCTCAAAAAACCGGCTGTTTTAGGGCGCTTTAGCGTCCTCATTGCCCTGTGGGTTGCTC